>JAKOOD010000555.1 GCA_022701635.1 Burkholderiaceae bacterium
GCGCCCGGGGCGGACGGCGATGGATAAGAAGACGGCGGCGCGGCGCCAGAACGCCGTCGCGCTGGCCTATGGCGCCGGCCAGTCGGCGCCGCGGGTCGTGGCCAAGGGCCAGGGCCTGGTCGCCGAACAGATCATCGGACGCGCCCGCGACGCCGGCGTGTTCGTGCACGAATCGAAGGAACTCGTGGCCCTGCTGATGGAGGTCGATCTCGACCGCCAGATTCCGCCGGCCCTGTACCGCGCCATTGCCGAACTATTGGCGTGGCTTTATTATATTGAGTCGGCACAAGCCACCGGCGGCGAAGCCCCGCCAGCGCCGGACACGGCGCGACTCCTCCCACCCCAAGCCCCGGCTGGAACAGATGCAAGCAATCACTGAAGCAGAATTGGAAAGCTGGCACGACTACGAAGTCGAGTCGCGCAGGGAGATCGTCGCCCTGCTGCGCCAGATCGCGGAAAAGAAGCAGCTGATCCGGATGCTGGTCAAGGGCGAGGGCGACGTCTGCGTCACCTCGCTGCTGGACGTCGATCCGGACGACGGCAGCATCGTCCTCGACCGCTCGATCAGCCAGGAGCAGAACGCGCGCATCATCGCCGCGCCCAAGGTGATGTGCGAGACCTCGCTCGACAAGATCCGCATCCTGTTCCATGTGAGTAACCTGCGCGAGACCCGCTACGACGGCAGCATCGCCCTCGCCGCCGACCTCCCGCCCAGGCTGATCCGCCTGCAGCGGCGCGAGTTCTACCGCATGGCGACGCCGGTGACCACTCCGGTGCGCGCCACCATCCCGCTGCCGGCGGCACTCGGCGGCGGCACCACCGTGCTGCCGCTGGCCGACATCAGCTGCGGCGGCATCTCCCTCCTCGACAACAAGCACCAGCTCGGCTCGACGATCGGCGAAACCTTCGCCAACTGCCGCATCGAGGTGCCGGACGTCGGCCCGGTCACGACCTCGCTGCAGATCCGCAATGCGCTCGAGATGACGCTGCTGAACAACAAGACCACGCGCCGCCTCGGCTGCCAGTTCGTCGACATCTCGCGCGCCAACATGGCCGCGGTACAACGCTACATCACCAAGCTCGAGCGCGAACGCAACGCCCGCCTGGCCGGGCACTGACCGAATTCGGGGTCAGAGCAGATTCACTCGACAATTCGGGGTCAGAGCCCGATTTTTGGAAATAGCTTTTAGGTAAAAATAACGAGGCCGCTGTCGCTCCGTCCGGAAGGGCGGGACGACAGCGGCCTTTTTTGTTACCGAAATCAATTGATTCCAAAAGTGCTCCGACCCCGAATGCGCGCGCGATTCTGCTCTGACCCCGAATTTGCGGGCACTGAGCACGCCGCGGCCGGGCGGCTGCGCGGCGCTGCCCGCGCCGGGTTCCTGTTACGTTGGTCGGCGTGATCAAGCAACGCCGGAGCCGCCGATGTCGCCTTCCCTCAAGCCCCTGAACCAGCAAGTCATCGTCATCACCGGCGCCTCCAGCGGCATCGGCCTGGCCACGGCACAGGATGCGGCCAAGGCCGGCGCGCGGGTGGTGCTGGCCGCGCGCAGCGGCGATGTGCTGGAAGCGATCGTCGCCACCCTCGAGAAACAGGGGCACGAGGCGATCCACGTGGTGGCCGACGTCGCCGAGCGCGAACAAGTGCAGCGCATCGCCGATGCCGCCATCGAGCGCTTCGGCCGCATCGATACCTGGGCCAACGTGGCCGGCGTCACCATCTACGGCAAGATCGAGGAGGTGGCGGAAGCCGATGCCCGGCGCCTGTTCGACGTGAATTTCTGGGGCATGGTGCACGGTTCGCTGGTGGCCCTGCCCCACCTGCGCCGGCATGGCGGCGCCCTGATCAACGTCGGCAGCGAGGCCAGCGAGGTCGCGGTGCCGCTGCAGGGCATGTATTCGGCCAGCAAGCACGCGGTGAAAGGGTTGACCGATGCGCTGCGCATCGAGGTGGCCGGCGTCGATGATGCCCCGGTCTCGATCACGCTGATCCAGCCGACCGCGGTCAACACGCCGCTGCCCGAGCATGCGCGCAACTACCTCGACCGCCAGCCCAAGCTGCCCACGCCCCAGCTCGACCCGCACCGGGTGGCGGCCGCGGTCCTGGAGGCGGCGCAGACGCCGACGCGCGACGCCAAGGTCGGCCTGATGGCGGCGCTCGACGTGGCGGTGGAGAAAATAGCACCGGCGCTGGCCGACCAGGCGGCGGTGCTGCAGGTGCCGCGCCAGCAGCGCGACGAGGCGCCGCGCGATCCGGTCGGGAACCTGTTCCGGGCCCGGGGCGACGGCGTCGTGTACGGACGCGGTGGCTAGGCCGCTGCGGCGCCGGAGGGGCGTCACACCTGCATGTTCATGATGTCGTGATAAGCCGACACCAGCTTGTTCCGCACCTGCACCGTCGCCTGGAACGAAATGCTGGCCTTCTGCATCGCGATCATGCTGTCGGACAAGCTGACCGAATCGTCGCCGGCGGCGAAGCGCTTGCCCATCTCGTCGGCCTGGACCTGGCTGTTGCTGACGTTTTGCAACGAGGCTTTCAACGCGTCCGAAAAGCTGACCTTGGTGGAGGACTCGACGGCCTCGGTCCCCTTCAGCGGATTCAGGCCGTTCAGGCCATTCAGACCGTTGATTCCGCCCGCACCCAGGGATGAGCCAACTGCCGGCCCGGCAGCCGGCTTCTGGGCCGCCGCCTTCAGTTGCGCCATCATCGATTCGATGCGGCTGCTGTCGATGCCACCAATGTTCATATGTGCTCCGGGATGCTTGTCGGCCCCGCCCTGCGATGGGCCGGACGCTTCGATTCAGGCTGTCAGAATAGCAGCCGCCGCGCAATCGTTGCCTTGGAGGAAGGCCGTAAACCTCCCCCTATTCCCGGGTTTGAATGTTGCCGTACGGCTTCATAATGACGGCCAATCACCTCATCCCCTTCTCACTCACCATGGCAACTGCGGAACAAGTTCTCGACAGCGATATCGACGCCCCGGACCCCAAACCGAAGTTCTGGGAAACCACGATGGGCAAGCGCGTCGTCATCGGCGGTGCCGTCGCGGGTGCGCTGGCCATCATCGCGGCGATCTGGCTGTGGAGCTCGGCGCCCGACTACAAGGTGCTGTTCTCGAACACCACCGACAAGGATGGCGGCGCGATCACCGCCTCGCTCGACCAGATGGGGGTGAAATACAAGTTTTCCGAAGGCGGCAGCGCGATCCTGGTGCCGGCCGACCAGGTCCACGGCATCCGCCTCAAACTGGCCGCGCAGGGCTTGCCGCGCGCCGGCAACGTCGGCTTCGAACTGCTCGAGAACCAGAAGCTGGGCACCTCGCAGTTCGTCGAGCAGGTCAACTACCAGCGTTCGCTCGAAGGCGAACTGGCCAATTCGATCCAGGCGCTGGCCGCGGTCAGCGCGGCGCGCGTGCACCTGGCGCTGCCGAAACCCTCGGTGTTCGTGCGCGACCAGAAGAACCCGACCGCGTCGGTGCTGCTCAACCTGCAGCCGGGCCGCGCGCTGGACCAGGCCCAGGTATCCGCCATCGTGCACCTGGTGGCCTCGTCGGTGCCGGAACTGACCCCGGCCAACGTGACCGTGGTCGACCAGAACGGCACCCTGCTGTCCGACACCTCCGCCAAGAACGGCAAGCAGCTCGATCCGAACCAGCTGAAGTACGTCGACATCCTGCAGCAGAACATCGTCAAGCAGGTCGAATCGATCATCGCGCCGCTGGTCGGCCAGAACAACGTGCGCGCCGAAGCCACCGCGGAAGTCGATTTCGCCCAGGTCGACACCGCCGCCGAGATGTACAAGCCGAATTCGCCGCCCGAGCCGCAGGCGATCCGCAGCCAGCAGACCTCGGAGTCGGCCGGCCCCGGCAGCGCCAACCCGTCGGGCGTGCCGGGCGCGCTGTCGAACCAGCCGCCGGGCGTGGCGACGGCGCCGATCGAAGGTGGCGCACCGGCTGCAGGCCAGCAGGCGACCACCGGCCCGACCAGCAAGAACGCCACCACCAATTACGAAGTCGACAAGACCGTGCGCTTCGAGCAGAAGCCGATGGGCGGCATCAAGCGCCTGACCGTGGGCGTGGTGGTCAACTACCGGCGCAGCATCGACCCCAAGACCGGCAAGGTCGTGGTGAAACCGCTGACCGGCCCCGAAGTCGCCCAGATCAACGAGCTGGTGAAGCAGGCGATGGGCTACAGCCAGGCGCGCGGCGACACCCTGAACGTGACCAATGCCCCGTTCGACGGCGTCGACAAGCCGGACGAGCAGGCCCCGGACTGGTGGAAGGACCCGAGCAACCTGCCGCTGCTGAAGGACGTCGCCAAATACCTGTTCATCGCGATGGTCGCCGCCTTCCTGTGGTACCGCATCCTGCGTCCGCTGTTCAAGCCGGTGATGAAGAAGTTCGACGAAGCGGTCGAGATGCCGCCGGAACCCGAACCGGAAGAGCCGGAGCCGGAACCGGAACCCGACCTGGCGGAAGAAGCCCGGGTGGCGAAGGAAGTGGAAGAGCAGAAGAAGGTCATCATCTACAAGAGCAATCTGGACATGGCCAAGACACTGGCCCAGAATGACCCGCGTATCGTGGCTAACGTCATCAAGGAATGGTTAGGGGCTGAATAATGAGCGATAAAGACAAGGAAGCGGTCAACAAAGCGGCGATCCTGATGCTGGCCCTGGGCGAATCCGAAGCGGCCGAAGTCATGAAATTCCTCGGCCCGCGCGAAGTGCTGAAGCTGGGCGCCGCGATGGCGCAGATGAAGGCGGTGCAGCACGAGGAAGTGACCACCGTGCTGACCGAGTTCCGCGAACGCGTCGACCTGCAGTCGACCGTCGGCCTCGATTCGGACGAATACATCCGCCAGGTGTTGACCAAGGCGCTGGGCGACGACAAGGCCGCCGTCCTGCTCAACCGTATCCTGGGCGGCAAGGACGCGTCCGGCATCGAAAGCCTGAAGTGGATGGATTCGCAATCGGTGGCGGAACTGATCCGCAACGAGCACCCGCAGATCATCGCCACCATCCTGGTCCACTTGGAGCGCGACCAGGCCTGCGAAATCCTGGCACACTTCACCGACCGCCTGCGCAACGACGTGGTGCTGCGTATCGCCACCCTGGACGGCGTGCAGCCGGCCGCCCTGCGCGAGCTGAACGACGTGCTGACCAAGCTCCTGTCGGGCAACGAGCACATCAAGAAATCGTCGCTGGGCGGCGTGCGCACCGCCGCCGAGATCCTGAACTTCATGAGCGGCGAGCAGGAAAACTCGGTCATGGAAAACATCAAGAACTACGACAACGACATGGCGCAAAAGATCATGGACGAGATGTTCGTGTTCGACAACATCATCGACATCGACGACCGCGGCATCCAGTTGCTGCTGCGCGAAGTGCAGTCGGAGATGCTGATCATCGCCCTGAAAGGCGCGTCGCAGGACTTGCGCGACAAGATTTTCAAGAACATGTCGCAGCGTGCCGCCGAGATGATGCGCGAAGACCTGGAATCGAAAGGTCCGGTGCGCCTGTCGGAAGTGGAAACCCAGCAGAAGCAGATTCTGCAGATTGTCCGCCGCCTGTCCGATGAAGGCCAGATCGTCCTTGGCGGCAAAGGTGAGGATTCGTTCGTCTGATGGCCATCTCGAAGGACAATGCGGCAGGATTCAAGCGCTGGGAAATGACCTCGTTCGGCGACGAGCGCCCCAGCACCCTGGCCCAGCGCGCCGCCGCGCGCGACGCCGAAGCCCACGACATGCAAGCGGCGCTGGCCGCCGCCGCCCGCGCGCAGGCATTGGCCGAGGCGGAGTCGGTGCCGGCGATCCCGATGCCCACCGTCGAAGAGATCGAGGCGATCCGCGAAGCGGCGCGCCAGGAAGGCTATGCCGAGGGCCACGCGGAAGGCCAGGCCGCCGGCCATGCCGGCGGTTACCAGGATGGCCTGGACCAGGGCCGCGCCGAAGCCGCCGGTGAACTCACCCACCTGCAGGAACTCGCGGTCAGCTTCGGCGACGCCGTCACCGCGGCCGACGAAACGATCTCGCACGACGTGCTGGAACTGGCGCTGCACCTGGCGCGCAACATGGTGCGCACCGCCTTCGAGGTGCGTCCCGAACTGATCATCCCGGTGGTGCGCCAGGCGGTCGACTACCTGCCCACGCTGCAGCAGCCGGCGCTGCTGGTGCTGCACCCGGAAGATGCCGCGATCGTCCGCGACAGCATCGGCCCGGACCTCGAAAAAGCGGGCTGGCGCATCGTCCAGGACGATGCCATCGCGCGCGGCGGCTGCCGCGTCGATACCGCCAGCAACCAGATCGATGCCCAGATCGCATCGCGCTGGCAGCGCCTGACCCAGGCCCTGCACAAGGACCTCGACTGGCTGGCCTGAACCGATGACGACCCGCATGGATCCGCATACCGCACGCTGGAAGTCCTACCTGAACGACTGCGGCAACGTGCTCGATTTCGTCGAGCCGATGCAGGTCTCGGGCCGCGTCACGCGCGTGGCCGGCCTGGTGATGGAATGCGTCGGCCTGAAGCTGCCCGTGGGCAGCGCCTGCAGCATCCCGATCGCCAACGGCACCCGCATCGACGCCGAAGTGGTCGGCTTCGAGGGCGAGCGCCTGTTCCTGATGCCGCACAGCGACGTCGAAGGCGTGGTGCCCGGCACCCGCGTGTACCCGAACGAACCGAGCATCCCGAAGCCGGGCAGCGTCGACCACCCGCGCCGCCGCCCGGAAGACCGTGCGCGCCACTTGCCGGTGGGCTGGGGCCTGCTGGGACGCGTGGTCGACGGCGCCGGCCGCCCGCTGGACGGCAAGGGCCCGCTCGATACCAGCGACCTCGGCCCGCTCAACGCCCGTCCGATCAACCCGCTGGAACGGGCGCCGATCTCGACCACCCTCGACGTCGGGGTGCGCGCCATCAACGCCATGCTGACGGTCGGCCGCGGCCAGCGTCTCGGCCTGTTCGCCGGCACCGGCGTGGGTAAATCGGTGCTGCTGGGGATGATCGCGCGCTACACCACGGCCGACGTGATCGTGGTCGGCCTGATCGGCGAGCGCGGCCGCGAAGTGAAGGAATTCATCGAACAGATCCTGGGACCGGAAGGCCTGGCCCGCTCCGCCGTGGTGGCGGCGCCGGCCGACTCGCCGCCGCTGCTGCGCATGCAGGGCGCGGCCTATGCCACGGCGATCGCCGAGCATTTCCGCGACCAGGGCAAGAGCGTCATGCTGATCATGGATTCGCTGACCCGCTACGCGCAGGCGCAGCGCGAGATCGCCCTCGCCATCGGCGAACCGCCGGCGACGAAAGGCTATCCGCCCTCGGTGTTCGCCAAGCTGCCGGTGCTGGTCGAACGCGCCGGCAACGGCCACGAAGGCGGCGGCTCGATCACCGCCTTCTATACCGTGCTGTCCGAAGGCGACGACCAGCAGGATCCGATCGCCGACGCCGCGCGCGGTATCCTGGACGGCCACATCGTGCTGAACCGGCGACTGGCCGAAGCCGGCCACTACCCGGCGATCGACATCGAGCAATCGATCTCGCGCGCCATGCACAACATCACCTCGCGCGACCACCAGATGGCGGCGCGCACGCTCAAGCAGCTGTACTCGCGCTACGAGCGTGCGCGCGACCTGATCACGGTGGGCGCGTATGCCGCCGGTTCCGACCCGGTGCTGGACAAGGCGATCCAGCTGCACGACCGGATCGAGGCTTTCCTGTGCCAGGAAATCCACGACAACACCGACATGTTGCAGAGCTTGGGGGAATTGACCTCTCTGTTCGGCTGATTGGTTGCTGCTAGGCATCGCTATACTGTGCGTCACCATGGCCCAATCCTCCGCACTCGATACCCTGATCGACCTCGCCCAGCGCGAATCCGACAACCGCGCCAAGCGCCTCGGCGCGGCGCTGAAGGCGGTCGAGGACGGCGAACAGAAACTGCAGATGCTGAACGGCTACCGCGACGACTACGCGCGCAAGCTGGACGCGGCGCAGCAGGCCGGCATCACGCCCTTCGCCTACCAGAATTTCATGGCCTTCCTGGGCAAGCTGGAAACCGCCATCAACGGCCAGAAGGAAGTGATCAAACATGCCGAGTTCAAGGCCGAGATGGAACGCAAGGCCTGGCAGGAGAGCGAGCGCAAGCGCCTGTCCTACCGCACCCTGACCGAACGCGCGGCGGCCCAGAAGCTGGCCATCGACAACAAGCGCGACCAGAAGATGATGGACGACTTCGCGGCCCGCTCGGCGCGCCGCAGTAGCTGAGTGATCACGGCCTTTACCACTGACGTACCACCGACGTTACCACCCGCATTACGACCTAATAGCGCTGCATCCACCGGGAGCGACCATGCAAACCAATCTCCTTTCGACCCAGTCCACCGCCGGCATCAACAACGGCAATGCGCCCGCGCGCAATGCTTCGAACGGCAGCGACGGCAGCCAGTTCGGCGCCATGCTGTCGCACCAGATGGTCGAGCGCCAGGCGGCGCTGCCGCTGCCGCCGGCGTCGGCGCCTGCGCCCGCCCCGAAAGCCGATGCGCCCAAGCCGCAGGCCGCCGACAAGCCGGCCCAGCATGACGATGCGGCGCCCGCCTCGTCCTCGTCCTCGTCCTCGACGCAGACCGCCAAGGCCGATGCCAGCGAGTCCACGGACGATGCCGACGCCGACCAGCCCGCGGACGACGGCGCCGCCAAGGCCGATCCGGCAGCCGAGATGCTGGCCCTGATGGCCAGCCTGCAGCAGCCGGGCCAGGACGCCGCCGGCGCGGCCAAGGGCAAGGCGAGCGCCGCCAGCCAGGCCTTCGACGCCCTCGGCGGCGGCAAGACCCGGCGCGGCGACGCCCAGCTGGCGGCGCTGCAGGCGGCGATGAAATCGGTCAGCAAGGAACCCGGCAGCGACGCCGCCGGCGCGTCCGGCAAGGTGTTCAGCGCGGCCACGGTCAAGAATCCTGCCCTGGCCGCCGCCGGCGCCGACCTCGGCCTCGATACCGCCAAGGCGGCCGCCGCCGATGGCGCCGACCTGCGCACCGCGCTGGATGCCGCTGCCGCCGCCGTCAAGGGCGAAGCCAAGCCGCAGCTCGACAGCGCCGACCTGGTGCTGCGCCAGGCACGCGACGCCGCGCTGCAGGCGACCACGCAAGCCGACACGTCGCCGGTTGCCACTGCGCTGGCCCAGCCGGCCATGCTGGAAGCGGCCGAAGCCGCCGCTGCCGCGAGCGAAAGCCTGGGTGCCCGCGTCGGCACCAGCCAGTGGGAAAACCAGGTTGGGCAGAAGATCGTCTACATGGTCGGCAGCGAAGAGCAGACCGCCTCGCTGACGCTGAACCCGCCGGACCTGGGCCCGCTGCAGGTGGTGCTTTCGGTCAGCAACGACCAGGCCAGCGTGACCTTCTCGGCCAACCAGGAGGAAGTCCGCCAGGCCCTCGAGAACGCCCTGCCGCGCCTGCGCGAAATGATGAGCGAGAGCGGCATCGCGCTGGGCAACGCCAGCGTCAATGCCGGCATGCCGGACGGCCGCCAGGCGCCCGACCAGCAGGCGCCATCGAGCCGCGGCTTCGGGCGCACGGCCGGCCGCGGCGATGAGCGCGTCGGTGGCGTGGACGATGCGGCGCCGCGGCCAGTCACGCGGACCGTGACGCTCGGCGACCGCGGCATGGTCGATACGTTCGCATAAGAAGCTACCCCAGCAGGGAACCGGCCGTTGCTGACGGGCCTGGCAAGCGGGCGCTGCGTTACTCGTCCTTGCATGGCCCGCCATGCGGCATCCTCGCGCCTTGCCCGCGCTCGCCACGCATCGCCAGCGACTTCCCTCTCGCTACTGGGATAGGTTCTAAGCCACGATTTACCCGGGGTTACCCGCTCTTTTCGACCATTGCCGCTGCGCACTTTTTCCCGATAATGACATAATGACGGGAACGCACCACAGCAGACCCGAAGCACATTGAAAGCGAATCCGAAAATGAAAGCTGATCCCAAGGCGGACGCAGCAGCAGCGC
>JAKOOD010000642.1 GCA_022701635.1 Burkholderiaceae bacterium
GCCTTCTACCGCCGGGAACTGAACCGCGATGCCAACCACCGTTTCAAGATGGAGACGGCGCTGCGGCGCGCGGTCGACCGCAACGAGCTGGTGCTGCACTACCAGCCCCAGGTCGAGCTGGCGAGCGGCACCATCGTCGGCACCGAGGCACTGCTGCGCTGGAACCATCCGGAACGCGGCATGGTCCCGCCGGGCAGCTTCATCGCGCTGGCCGAGGAGAGCGGCCTGATCCTCCCGATCGGCACCTGGGTGCTGATGACCGCGTGCGCCCAGATCCGCCACTGGCAGGAAGCCGGGCTGCCGGTGGTGCCGGTGTCGGTCAACCTGTCGGTCTACCAGTTTTCCGACGAGATCGTCGGCACCCTGAAGTTCATCCTGGAAGCCTACGGCGTGGATCCGGCGCTGCTCGAACTGGAGCTGACTGAAAGCGCCTCGATGGCCGACGCCTCCAAGAGCTACGAACTGCTGGCCCAGCTCAAGGCGATGGGCATCCGCCTTGCCATCGACGACTTCGGTACCGGCTACTCCAACCTGAACTACCTGAAGCGCTTCCCGGTCGACAAGCTCAAGCTCGACAAATCCTTCGTCGACGATATCCTCGCGGACGACAACGACCTCGCCATTTCGCGCGCTGTCATCGCGCTGGCCCACGGCCTGCACCTGACCGTGGTCGCGGAAGGCGTCGAGACCGCGGGCCAGCTGGCCGTGCTGGCCGACATGGGCTGCGACATCATCCAGGGGTATTACTACAGCAAGGCGGTGGCGCCGGACGACTTCGCGCGCATGCTGCGCGAAGGGCTGGTGCCGGCGCAGGGCTGACGGGCGGCGTCACGCGGGTGGCGCCGCCCGGCGGTGGCGAAGATCGGCCTGCCGATACCGCCTCAGGTGCCGACGTAGACGATCTTGAAAGTGAACAGCGCGGCGATCACCCAGATCACCGGCGCCACGTCGCGCGCGCGCCCGGTGGTCAGCTTCAGCGCCGCATAGGTGATGAAGCCGAAGGCGATGCCCTCGGCGATCGAATAGGTGAACGGGATCACCAGCGCGGTGATGGCGGCCGGGATCGCCTCGGTGGTATCGCCCCATTCGATGTCGCCCAGGTCGCGCAGCATCAGGCAGGCCACGAACAGCAGGGCCGGGGCAGTGGCGTAGGGCGGCACCACGCCGGCCAGCGGCGCGATGAACAGGCAGGCCAGGAACAGCACCGCCACCGTCAGCGCGGTCAGGCCGGTGCGGCCGCCGGCCTGGACGCCGGCGGCGCTCTCCACGTAGGCGGTGGTGCTCGAGGTACCGAGCGCCGCGCCGGCCACGATGGCGGCGCTGTCGGCCAGCAAAGCCTTGTTCAGGCGTTCCATCTTGCCTTCGACCAGCAGCCCGGCGCGGCTGGCCACGCCCATCAGGGTACCGGTGGCGTCGAACAGTTCGACCAGGAAGAACACCAGGATCACGTTCAGGATGCCGACCGCCAGCGCGCCCGGGATGTCGAGGGCGAGGGCGGTGGCGGCGATCGACGGCGGTGCCGAGACCAGGCCGTGGAAGGTATTCCCGCCGAAGAAGAAGCTCAGGACCGTCACCACCACGATGCCGATCAGGATCGCGCCGCGCACG
Source organism: Burkholderiaceae bacterium (assembly GCA_022701635.1). Classification (GTDB taxonomy): domain Bacteria; phylum Pseudomonadota; class Gammaproteobacteria; order Burkholderiales; family Burkholderiaceae_D; genus Telluria; species Telluria phyllosphaerae. The sequence continues at coordinate 1,609 of JAKOOD010000642.1, forward strand.
CGCAGGCGGTCCAGGGTGACGATCAGCAGGAAGCCCACCACGGCCAGGATCGCGCCCGGCTGGTGCAGGTCGCCGGCCTTGACCAGGGTCGCCGGATTGGCCACCACGATGCCGGCATTCTTGAGGGCGATGAGCGCCAGGAACATGCCCAGGCCGACCGTGATCGCCACCCGCAGCGAGTGCGGGATGCCGTTGACGATCATCGCGCGCAAGCCGAATACCGACGCCAGGATGAACAGGCAGCCGGAAATGAACACCGCGCCCAGCGCCGCCTGCCACGACACCCCCATGCCCTGGACCACCGCATACGCGAAGTAGGCATTCAGGCCCATGCCGGGCGCCATGGCGATCGGGTAGTTGGCATACAGGCCCATCACCGCGCTGCCGAGGGCCGCTACCAGGCAGGTGGCGACGAACACGGACTCCTTCGGCATCCCGGCGTCGCCGAGGATGGAGGGATTCACGAAGATGATATAGGCCATGGTCAGGAACGTGGTCAGTCCGGCCAGCATCTCGGTACGGACGTCGCTGCCGCTTTCTCTGAGCTTGAAGAGACGTTCAAACATGGGGGATGGTTCCTCGGTGGTTCATTGGTGTTGTATTCATGCGTCTTCATAGGGACGGCCGAAGCATAACATCCCGCGTCTGGGTGGTCACATTCTTGTCTTGGGCAGCAGTAATCACCGTTAATGTGTTGATTGTTTGCCATTCATTGAAAATTTTTATTTCTAGATAGAACAAAGAAGAGATTGGTTGGGCCAAAATCACATTTGCGCGATAATGAACGCGATATTTTTGTTGTTTGGTCTGACCAATTCGCCTAATTTGTTACCTTTAGAGAAGGAAAGACCTTGCGTAGGTAATATATTAGGCATACCATTCTGATATATCAGAGGCGCCGGCAGTGGGCGCACCGCAACCAAGCGCAAGGAGCAACAAGCATGACCGCATTCATGGACAAGGATTTCCTCCTCACCACCGACGTCGCCCGCAAGCTGTACCACGAAGTGGCGGCCGACCTCCCGGTGATCGACTACCACTCGCAC
>JAKOOD010000202.1 GCA_022701635.1 Burkholderiaceae bacterium
CGTCCCTTTAAGATAATAATGCAACTAACCGACTATGCGCAAAAAACCAAACAAACCCCAGCAACCAACACAGGAAGGGTCGAGCGAAACGAACCAGCATACAAAAATCGACATCCAGGCTAGTCAACAGATCCGCCGGCGGGCGAGGCGGCCCGGCTTTTGCCCTCATCCTGCAACTTGCCCGGCACGACCAACAGCCGGTCGATGCGATTGGCGTCCATGTCGACCACCTCGAAACGCCAGCCGTTCCATTCCAGGGTCTCGCCGACTTTCGGAATATAGCCGAGGCGGTAAAGGGCAAAGCCGGCCAGCGTGTGGTAGGCCGCCGCATCCTCGTCGGGAAACACGAACTCGACGCCGGTCAGGTAGCGGAAGCGGTCCAGGATCATGCCGCCGTCCATCAGCCAGCTGCCGTCCTCGCGGCGCACGCCGTCGCCCGGGTCGTGGTCTTCGCCGGTCGGGACCTCGCCGACCAGGGCGCCCATCACGTCGGTGAGGGTGATCATGCCCTGGATATCGCCGTATTCATCGACGATCATCGCCAGTTCGGCGCGGTGCATCTTCAATTGCTCCAGCAGATCGATCGCGCTGACCGATTCCGGCACGAACAGCAGCGGTTCGACAGCGGCGCCGATGTCGATCGATTGCAGGGTCTGCGCGCGGATCGCCTGCTCGAACAGGTTGCGTGCGCGGACCACGCCGACCACCTGCGAGCGGTCGCCGCGGTAGACCGGAAAGCGGCTGTAGGGGGATTCGGCGATGCGCTGCAGGCTGCGTTCGAGGGGCTCGCCGAGATCGAGGAATTCCAGATCGACGCGCGGCGTCATCAAGGCGCGCAGATGCCAGTCGTCCAGCCGCAGGGCACGCGCCGCGATGTCGTATTCGGTGCGCTCGAACACGCCGGCGTCGGTGCTTTCGCGGATCATGCCTGTGACTTCGTCCTCGGTCGGCACTTCGTCTTTGCGCTGGCGCATGCCGAGCAGACGCATGATGAAGTCGGTGGTCATCCCCAGCAGGGCGACGAAGGGGTGCATCAGGCGCGACAGGTAGTGCATCGGACGCGACACCACGGTCGCCATGAATTCCGGATACAGGATCGCGATGCGCTTCGGGACCAGCTCGCCGAGCACGATGGACAGGAAGGTAATCGCCACCACCACCACGGCCAGCGCGGTGGTGCGGGCCCAGGCTGCCGGCACGCCGAGTTCGGCCAGCGCCGGCGTGAGGCGCGCGGTCAGCGACGCTTCACCGAAGGCACCGTTGAAGATGCCGATCAGGGTAATACCGACCTGGACGGTGGAAAGGAAGCGGCTGGGATCGTCGGCCAGGGCAATCGCGGTATTGGCACCGCCGCTGCCTTCCGCCGCCAGTTTTTCGAGCCGCAGACGCTTGGCGGATACCACGGCCAGTTCCGACATCGAAAAGACGCCGTTGAGCAGGATCAGAACAAGGATGATGATGATGTCGGTCATGCGATGTCAGGATGAGTTATGCCGATTACAACACTATTCGGCCTGATCATCGCATGCCGGCCAGCGTGCGCCAACGGGCGCACGGCTGAAACGGGAACTTCACGGGCGGTCAGGGACGCGCCGGGTCGAAATGCTTTCCGATTCCTGCCCAGCAGTCCTGGTAGTTACCCTGCAGCTGGGGCGAGGCGAGCGCCTGCGCCGTCGCGACCAGCGGGTTGCGCGTTTCGAACATGAAGGCCATCGTGTCCGTCACCTTGTGGGGACGGCTGGTATCGGCGCTGCTGGCCTTGTCGAAGGTCGCCGCATCCGGTCCGTGTCCACTCATGCAGTTGTGCAGGCTGGCGCCGCCGGGAACGAAGCCTTCGGCCTTGGCATCGTAGGCGCCGTGGATCAGGCCCATGAACTCGCTCGCCACGTTGCGGTGGAACCAGGGTGGACGGAAGGTGTCCTCGCCGGCGAGCCAGCGCGGCGGGAAGATGACGAGGTCGAGGCTGTCCACGCCGGGCGTATCGGTCGGCGCATGCAGGACCAGGAAGATCGACGGGTCCGGGTGGTCGTAGCTGACCGAGCCGATGGTGTTGAAATGACGCAGGTCGTATTGATAGGGCGCATAGTTGCCGTGCCAGGCGACCACGTCCAGCGGCGAATGGCCGATCCGGGCCGACCACAATCTGCCGCCGAACTTCGCGACCAGCTCGAATTCGCCCTCGACATCCTCGTAGCGCGCCACCGGGGTCAGGAAATCGCGTGGATTGGCCAGGCCGTTGGACCCGATCGGGCCGAGATCCGGCAGCCGCAGCAGGGCGCCGAAGTTCTCGCAGACATAGCCGCGTGCGGTGCCGTCGGGCAGGCCGACGCTGAAGCGCACGCCGCGCGGGATCACGGCGATCTGCTGCGGCTCGACCTCCAGCAAGCCGAGTTCGGTGGCGATCGCCAGGCGCCCTTGCTGCGGCACGACCAGCAGCTCGCCGTCGCCGGAGTAGAAGTAGCGGCCCGTCATCGGGCGGTTGGCCGCATACAGGTGGATCGCACAGCCGCTCATCGCCGCCGCCGCACCGTTGCCGGCCATGGTCACCCAGCCGTCGATGAAATCGGTGGGGGCATCTGGGACCGGCAGCGGGCTCCAGCGCATCTGGTTGGGCGAGGGCGCGACTGTTTCGAAGTCGCTGGCGATACGGCCGCCGTCGAGCGGGCGAAAGGCGCCGTGCATCGCCGCCGGGCGGATGCGGTACAGCCACGAGCGCCGATTCTGTCCACGCGGGGCGGTAAAGGCGGTGCCGGAGATCTGTTCGGCGTACAGGCCGTAGGCGACGCGCTGGGGCGAATTGCGGTGCGCGGGCAGGGCGCCGGGCAGGGCTTCGGTGGCGAATTCGTTGCCGAAGCCGGATAAATAGCCTTCCTGAGGGTGCATTGCGGTCTCCTGACTCTTTCGCCACATTCTGGAGCAGGGCTAGACATTTTACGAGGTGAATAGAAAAATGTAGACTATTCAGCACATCAATAACCCTATCTCCGGCATGATCGAACCCTCTAGCATCGACCTGAACCTGTTGTCCGTATTTCAGGAGGTGTACCGCGAACGCCAGATCTCGGCCGCGGCGCGGCGCCTCGGCTTGACGCAGTCCGCGGTCAGCAATGCGCTGGCGCGCCTGCGCCGTACCTTCGGCGACGAGCTGTTCGTCCGTACGGCGCACGGCATGCAGCCGACGCCGCTGGCGCAGCAGATGGCCGAGCCGATCGGCGCCGCGATGGCGCAGGTCGCGCTCGCCCTCAGCCAGCGCAGCCGCTTCGAGCCGGCCACCAGCCGCCGCCGCTTCACGCTGGCGATGACCGACGTCGGCGAGGTGTATTTCATGCCGGTGCTGACCGAGCGCTGCCGAACGCTGGCGCCGAACGTGGAAATCGCCTCGGTGCGTGCGGGCAGCATCGGGCTGAAGGACGAGATGGAAACCGGCCGCGTCGACCTCGCCATCGGCGCCTTCGAGGACATGTCGGACGCGCTGTTCCAGCGGCAGCTGTTTCGCCAGGCCTTCGTGAGCATGTTCCGCAAGGGACATCCGCTGGCGAGCGGGACGGTGGACCTGGCGCGTTTCACGGCGGCGGCTCACCTGGTGGTGGACGCGGCGCATAGCCCCTATGACAGGGTCAATGTTTTACTGGAAAAGGCGGGCGTGACCGCCAACGCCAGGTTCCGGGTGCCGCATTTCACCGCCGTACCGTATATCGTCGCCACGTCCGATCTCGTGGTGACCGTGCCGCAAAAGCTCGCGGAGAGCGCCGCGGCACCGTTTGGACTGAAGTGGATCGAACCGCCGCTGCAGCTGCCGACGCTGCAGACCAATGTGTTCTGGCACCGGCGCTTCAACCACGACCCCGGCATCCAGTGGCTGCGGGGATTGATTGCCGACGTATTCGCCGAATAGCACCGGGCGGATGCGGTGGAGGAGATGACACTACAACATTATGAGGAAAGACACCATGGCTGACTTGTTTGAGAATCCGATGGGCCTGATGGGCTTCGAGTTCGTCGAATTCGCGTCGCCCACCCCCGGCGTGCTGGAACCCGTGTTCGAAGCGCTGGGCTTTACCAGGGTCGCCGTGCACCGCTCGAAGGACGTGGCGCTGTACCGCCAGGGCGAGATCAATTTCATCATCAACAATGAGCCGAAGAGCCACGCCGCCTATTTTGCGGCCGAGCACGGCCCGTCGGCCTGCGGCATGGCCTTCCGCGTGAAAGATTCGCACAAGGCTTACGCGCGCGCGCTCGAGCTGGGCGCGATCCCGATGGAAATCCCGACCGGCCCGATGGAGCTGCGCCTGCCGGCGATCAAGGGCATCGGCGGCGCGCCGCTGTACCTGATCGACCGTTTCGAGGACGGGAAATCCATCTATGACATCGACTTCGCGTTCATCGAAGGCGTCGAGCGCCGCCCGGCAGGCCACGGCATGTCGATCATCGACCACCTGACCCACAACGTCTACCGCGGCCGCATGGCCTACTGGGCCGGTTTCTACGAAAAGCTGTTCAATTTCCGCGAAATACGCTACTTCGACATCCAGGGCGAATACACCGGCCTGACCTCGAAGGCGATGACGGCGCCGGACGGCAAGATCCGTATTCCGCTGAACGAGGAAAGCCAGGCCGGCGGTGGCCAGATCGAAGAATTCCTGTTGAAATTCAACGGCGAGGGTATCCAGCACATCGCGCTGCTGGTCGACGACATCCACGCCACCGTCGACAGGCTGCGCGCCAGCGGCGTGCCGCTGATGTCGCCGCCGCCGGCGACGTATTACGAAATGCTGGCCGATCGCCTGCCCGGCCACGGCGAGGACATCGGCGCGCTGCAGGCGCGCGGACTGCTGGTCGATGGCAAGGTCGAGGGCGAAAGCAAACGCCTGCTGGTGCAGATCTTCTCGGAAAACCAGCTGGGACCGGTGTTCTTCGAGTTCATCCAGCGCAAGGGCGACGACGGCTTCGGCGAGGGCAATTTCAAGGCCCTGTTCGAGTCGATGGAACGCGACCAGCTGCGCCGTGGGGCGCTGAAAAGCGCCGCCTGAAACACCAATACCGTCGCCCCTGCGCAGGCAGGGGCCCAAGTCCTGCATGCAGCATCGCTGTGCCGGCAACTTCGGCCCCTGCCTGCGCAGGGGCGACGTTGTTATAGTTACGATTAGTTACCGCGTCATCAATCTCGACAGCGATGTCCCTCCTATTCCGCGTGTGTAATATTCTCGCGGAATCTGTCATATAGCCGTATTTTCAACAACTTGCCGGCCTGTCAGCAATTCCCGGCCTCCGTGTTGCATACGCGCTGCACATCATCGGTCTCGGCTGATTTTCTACCCGAAAAGCAACCAACAGTCATCCGGTTACGCATAGAATTTCCTTAAGGAATTTAATTCTCTTGCACCTCTCGACGACTCCCGCTATGCCATGACCCTTGTACAACGGCTGCTGCCGCTCATGCTCCTGAGCTTCGCATCGTATGACGTCCACGCCGCCGGCAACGGCAGCATCGAACCGTATTCCGCCAGCCTGGCGCCGATCACTGCCACCGCCACGCTGGACTCGCAATACGTGTGGCGCGGCATCCGCCAGTCGGACAGCGGCCCGGCAGCCGAGTTCAGCCTCGATTACCGCCGTCCTAGCGGCTGGTTGGCGGGTACGTGGGCTTCCAGTATCACCCGCGATTTCCTCGGGATCGCCGGTGCGCGCGGGTCCGCTTACCTCGATGTCGGCGTCAAGCACGAGATCGGCGGGGCCATGACCCTGAACCTGCATGCCGGCGACGGCCGCGTCGCCGGGGCCGGGAATGGCGACATGGACTGGCACGACCTCAAGGCAGGGCTCAGCCGCAGGTTCGACGGCGGCTGGGCGCTGTCCGGCACCTACAGCCGCGCCTTCGGCGCCGGTGCCGGCGAGGCCTTCGACCGCTACGCCAGCGCGATGCCGCGCACCGACCTGCGTCCGCTGTCGGGCAGCAAGAGCCGCAGCGGTGCCCTGGTCATGACGCTGAGCCGCCGCTTCTAAATTCAGCTGTTATGCTTGATGCCTCGGGCGGTCGAGGTTGGCGCGCTGCTGCGCCGCCGCCGCCGTGATGAGGAGAAATCTTGCTGCAAGCGTTTGCCGTCTTACTCGCGTTCCAGTGTCTGGGCGAAGGCTTGGTGTTCCTGTTGGGCTTGCCGGTGCCCGGCCCCGTGGCCGGCATGCTGGCCCTGCTGGCCGCCCTGATCGCCTGGCCGCGCCTGCACGCGGTTGTCGAAAGCGGCGCCAACGAGCTGCTGCGCCACCTGTCGCTGCTGTTCCTGCCGGCCGGGGTCGGCATCGTCGCCGCTGCCGCCAGCGGCAGCGGCCACTGGCTGGCGATCGCGGCGTCGGTGATCTTCAGCACGCTCGCCACCCTGGCCGTCACCGCCCTGGTCCTGCAAGCCTTCGGCAGCCGCATCGATGCGCCGGCCCCCGGCAAGGAGGACGGCAGTGTTTAATTTTGCGGAACTCAGCCATTTCTGGGTCTATTTGTCGGCCTCGCCGCTGCTGGGCCTGACCTTGACCCTGTGCGCCTACCTGTTCGCGCAATGGGTGTATGCGCGCTGCGGCTTCTCGCCACTAGCCAATCCGGTGGCGATCGCCATCGCCCTGATCAGCCTGGTGCTGACGGCGAGCGGCATGTCCTACCAGCGTTATTTCGCCGGCGCCCAGTTCGTGCACTTCCTGCTCGGGCCGGCCACCGTCGCGCTGGCGGTGCCGATGGCGCGCCAGGTGCCGCGCCTGCGCCGCAACCTGTTGCCGCTGGCCTGCGCCCTGGTGTGCGGCTGCGTCACCGCGATCGTCAGCGCGGTCGGCGTCGCGCTGCTGCTGGGTGCCTCGCCCCAACTGGCCGCCTCGATCGCGCCGAAGTCGGCCACCACGCCGATCGCGATGGCGATCTCGGAACACCTGGGCGGGGTGGCGGCACTGACGGCGGTGCTGGTGATCTGCACCGGCATCTTCGGGGCCATTTTCGCGCGCTTCCTGATGAATGCGCTGGGCGTGAAGTCGCATGCGGCGCGCGGCCTGGCGCTGGGCGTGGCCTCGCACGGCATCGGTACCGCGCGCGCCTTCCAGGTCAGTCCGGAGATGGGTGCTTATGCGGGGCTGGGGATGGGCGTCAACGGGGTGCTGACGGCTCTGCTGGCGCCCTGGCTGGTGCCGCATCTGATGCGGTGGATGAGCGCGTAGGCCTGCGAGCACGACATGGTTTGCGCGCGCCACCGTACAGTATAAGCATGGATACACAGAAAAACGCCCACCAGCACTTTTGCGCTAGCGGGCGGTAATCGGCCGGCGCTGCGGCCTGGAACCGTGAGATCAGGCAGTCTTGCGACCAAACGCCTTGGCAGCAAACAGCGCGCTCGCCACACCGACCACCAGCGCGGCGGTGCTGCCCGAGAAGCCGACGGCGGTGTTCTTGGCGATCTTGCCGGCCTTCGGCGTCACCAGTTCCAGTCGGCGCTTGGTCATCTGCGCGCCCAGTTCGGACAGGCGGTCCTTGCTCAGGGTGCGCTCGGCATCCGGCAGCAGCACGGTTTCCTCGTCGGCGACGTGGTGCACCACGTCACGCATCAGTTCGAACACCAGATCGTCGTGGCGCGGCGACTTCGGATCGGTGCGGCGCAGCTCGGCGATCACGGCGCGCATTTCATCGTGCTCGGGTTCGCTCTTTTCCATGACCTTCTGGTCGTGGGCTTTCGGACGCATCACCGGATAGAAGACTTCCTCTTCCAGCGTGGCATGGATTTCCAGCGCATCACAGATGGTCTCGGCCAGTGCCTTCTTGACGCTGGGGCGCTTGTCGCGGGTGTACTGGTGGAAGGTGACCATCACGTGCGAATGGTCGAAACGGATCATGTCGGTGATGGACGGGCTCAATTTATTGAGAGAAAACATCTTCTGCTCCAGTGGTTTTGTCGATGTGTCCATCTTATGCTTGATGCCACCACGCTTACGTAGGAATTCCACGCAAGGCGTTGTCAGCTCGCGGCCCACAGTCTGCTAAGCATGAGTTTCCGGCGGTTGCGGTGCCGGCAGGTGCAACTGCCAGTAGCCGACGTCGACCCATCCGTCGAACTTGTGGCCGACCTCGGTGAAGCAGGCCACCTTGCGGAAGCCGAGGCGTTCGTGCAAGGCGACGCTGGCGGCGTTGGGCAGGGCGATGCCGCCAATCACGCAGTGGAAGCGCCCGGCCAGGTGCGCGATCAGGGCGCGGTACAGCGTCAAGCCCAGGCCACGGCCGCGCTGCGCGGCGTCGACGTAGACGCTGGACTCGACCGCATGACGGTAGCCGGGCCGGGCGCGCCATTTGCTGGCGTAGGCGTAGCCAAGGACAGTGCCATTGTCGACCGCGACCAGCCAGGGCAGGGCGGCATCCTGTACGTCGGCGAGGCGGCGCGCCATCTCGTCGGCGCCGACCGGATCCGACTCCATCGAAATCACCGTCGTCGCCACATAGTGATTATAGATGGCGGCGATGGTAGCGGCGTCGGCAGCACAGGCATCGCGCAGGATGAGATCGGAAGCAATCATTGTTCAGTTTCCAAACAGGGAAAAAATTGAATTAAATCAGTCTATTACAACCTGGTGAACGCTGTCATAGCAGGCTATGATAATCATTGTTAAAAGCTATCATCAATAAAAGTTAAATAATAACATTACTATCAAGCTAGCTCGACAGGCTGTCGTCGTTTGTCCTACACAGACACGGCAAACCCTCCGATTCCGACAAAATTTCAGCCTGCGATGATGGGTCCATGGTGAGTCACAGCACAACTGCGACCTTCCCCGCATCAGGAATATTTGCGCAGGACATTTCTGACACATAACTTTATCGGAGGACTACGAATGTTTGCACATAACAAACGCTTGCAGTACACGGTGCGCGTCAGCGAACCGAATCCGGGTCTGGCCAACCTGATGCTGGAACAGTTCGGCGGCCCACAGGGCGAACTGGCCGCGGCCATGCGTTACTTCACCCAGGCG
>JAKOOD010000650.1 GCA_022701635.1 Burkholderiaceae bacterium
GCGCTGCAGCGCCGCGGCATCGACAGCAAGTTGCTGGTGTTCCCGGACGAGAACCACTGGGTGCTCAAGCCGGCCAACTCGGTACTGTGGCACCACACCGTGATCGACTGGCTGGATCACTATTTGAAGCAATGATTTTTGAACGCTAGTGTTGCTTGAAGAATAATGCCCGCAGCGATGCGGGCATTTTTTTTGGCTCGACTTTGCTGGTTTTCAGCAGCAATCTTGCTCGGTCGTCGTTTTGGCTTTGCGATGCACGCCATCAAGAGCCGACTTGCATGGCGAGACGGGTGTATTCGTTTGTAGGCTGCAATTCATCGACCGCGATCGGCATCACTTCGTGCTGCTGCAGGACTTGACTTATAAGGCGCTGCTGGTGGCCCAGCAGAGATTGTCTGAGCTTCAAAAGAAGCCGGCCAGCCACAGGCGCGGCCACTTCACATCCTGGTTCAGGGCTGCCACTTCGGCGGGCAATGGATCGTTGCGGTAGCGCGCCTGCATGTCGGGCCAGACCACGACTGCCAGGCACAGCGCGGCGCCGGCGACCAGGAAGGCAGGTCCGGCCGTCTGGAAGCGCGCGGGTCCGGCATTGACGTGGATGCGCCTGGCGCGTCCGCGGCACCAGCCGATCGCGCATCCCAGGTAGAGGACGACCGCAAGCTGGCTCTGCGGCATCACGAACAGGCCCGATACCAGGCCATCGACCAGGATCGTGGCGCCACCGGCAATCAGGGCAGTGCAGACGGTCTGGTCAAGGCGCGCGTCTTCTTGCAGCTTGCTGCCGGTACGCAGCAGGGTCCTGCCGGCGAGCGCCAGGGCGGTACACAAGCACAACAGTGCGGGGATACCCCATTCGCTGGCGATCTGCATGACCCAGTCGTGCGGATGGGCCCCGGTATGCAGGTCGCCGGCGTTGTGCGCGAAGTGCATCGGCCCGACGCCCAGCCATGGATGCGCCAGGATCAGTTCGGTGGCGCGGCGCCACAGCACCAGGCGATTCGATGCGGGATCGGCCGCCGTGCGTTCGATCATGGTGGCAAAGGCACCGAACGGGGCGCTACCGCTGAGTAGCGGGATGGCGACCAGGAACACGGCATATCCTAACAGTCCAAGGGCTGCCGAGATCGCGACCGTCCTGAGGTAAGGGACGGCCAGGCGCCGCCGCAGCAGCGCCACGGCGATGCAGCCTGCCGCCATCCCCACCATCGTGCCACGTCCGGTAACGGCGAACAAAGCCATCCACCAATAGGCAGTCAGCGACCACCACAGCCAGCGCAGCCGCGATGCGCGCGGCGTGATACAGCACAGCAGGATCAGCAACGGCAGGATGGGCGTTTGCGTGTGGTTGAAAAACCGGACGTTGCTGAAACCATTGATGAAGTCGGCGACTTCGAGGGGCGTGCCGACCGCCAGCCCGGTGACGTAGACGACCCAGAACTTCAGGGAGTGCAAGGCGCAGATTGCGCCGACGACCTGCAGCAGCCGCAGGAGTACGGCATGGCCGCCCAGTGCGATCTCGCCTGCGATCTGCAGGGCAAATACGTACAGCACGAAGAAAATCGACACTTCGAACAGGGCGCGCGCGACCGAAAAGGCTTGCAGGCTGCCCAGCACACCCAGCAGGAAAAAAACGCCAAGCAGCTTGTCGCCCCGGGACTGCAACAGGGGAACCGGGCAGGCACGCCGCATGAGCGTCCCGATTGCCACCATAACCAGCACTGCCACTTCTAGCAGGCGCTGGCGGTCATGTCCGGTGGTGAGCAGGAAATTGTCGAACAGCGCGAAGCAGATCAGGAGGCAAAAGGGCGCGCGGGTCATCATATGCGCCTGGTGCGGTTACGAGCCGGTCTCGTCGCTGCCGGCGGCAGCCAGGCAGCCATTCGGCCTGTATTTGGCGTCGATGGCACTGACGCAGTAATAGGTGCCCCTGGTCGTACGGTAGATGGCTATGGTCGGTGCGCTGCCCAGACGGCCGGGATTGGCGATCGTGCACGTCAGGACGGCGGTATTTGCTCCTGGCATGGCGGCGGTAATATTGCTGCAGCTGGCCGTGGAACCCGGCAAGCCTGCCTTTTGCAGATACTGCTCGGTCGTGCTTGCGGTGCCCTCGATTACGGCCAGTTCATAACCTGTCTTGCCCGCCGCAATGTCGCTCAAGGCCGCAGTGGCCTTTGACTTGGCTATGTAATCCTGATAAGCCGGAAGGGCGACAGCCGCCAGGATACCAATGATTGCAACAACAATCATCAGTTCGATGAGCGTAAAGCCGCCTTCTGCGCGCCTGTGGTGTTTTAGTGACTTGATCATTTCTTTCTCCGGAGGTGGACGTTGGCAGAATCGACTATGAATGCTTATGTATTAGTAAAAGCAAGGGTTATGCCAGTGATTTCCGTAAAGCATTGTCTTGCGACCTTGGCGGGAAATGACAGCTTTCGACAGCACGGTTACCAAAATTTGTACGTCCGATGATGATGAGGACAATTTTTGTCCAGCTGGACTGCCAAAAAAAAAGACCGCCGAAGCGGTCTCTTGGATGCATCTACTAGCTATCGATTAGCTGCCGGCGGTGGCCAGGCAACCGGTCGGACGATATTTATCGGCGATCGCGGTCACGCAGCTGTACTTGCCGTCGGTGTTACGGTACAGGGCAATGGTCGGTGCGGTGCCCAGACGGCCCGGATTGGCGATGGTGCAAGTAATGACGGCGGCGTTGGCCGTGGTGCTTGGAGACACAACAGCGAGTTGCGAGCAGTTGCCGCTCGATGCCGGCAGGCCGGAGGCGGTCTGGTATGCGGTGTCGCCGGTCGTGTTGCCTTCGACCACAGCCATTTCGTAGCCGGTCTTGCCGCCGGTGATATCGGCCAGTGCTGCGGTGGCTTTCGACTTGGCGATATAGTCCTGGTAAGCCGGGATGGCGACGGCTGCCAAGATACCGATGA
>JAKOOD010000044.1 GCA_022701635.1 Burkholderiaceae bacterium
CAGCTGCTGGAGAGCGAAGTCTCGCTGTCGCGCGAGCGCTTGATCAAGCTGTACAAGGAACTCAAGGGCGTGTCGCCGCCGAAGGGCATGTTGCCGTTCTCGACCGACTGGTTCCTGACCTGGCAGCCGAACATCCATTCCTCCCTCTATATTAATATCTACCGGTTCCTGGTCGAGAATGCCGGCGCCAGCGGCGTGCAGGCGGTGATGAAGGCGTATCAGCTCTACCTGGAACAGATGCCGCCGGAGCCGGGCGAAGAGCCGCTGCTGTCGCTGACCCGGGCCTGGACCCTGGTGCGTTTCTTCCAGGGCAACATGCTGGTGCTGGCACCCTGCGCCAAGTGCCAGGGCAAGTTCGTCGTCAATCCGCTCGACCTGAACGACAGTTACCACTGCGGCCTGTGCAACATGCCTTCGCGCGCCGGCAAGACGCGCAAGGCCAAGGATGCCGCGGCCTCCGCATCTTGAGCCGCACCCGACTTCCATCTCTTCCACCGAGGGGCAGGCCGTGAACACGCCTGCCCCTCGGCGTTTGCTGCAACTGCCGGCGATCCGGGCGCTGCTGATCCAGTTGCTCAGCTTTCCGCTGACCCTGGGCGCCGTCTGGCTGCTGGCGCGCGCCGGCGTGCCGATGTCGTACCTGGTCGTGGCGCTGCTGCAGGGCGCCTGGGCGGCGCTGCTGTCGTGGCGCGCCGGCCTGGCGAGCTGGTGGCGCCTCATCGGTTTCGGGTTTGCGCCGGCGCTGCTGCTGGCGCAGTCGCTGCGGCTGCCGCCGGGCCTGTTCCTGGCCGCCTTCCTGGTCTTCCTGCTGGTGTATTGGTCGACCTTCCGCACCCAGGTGCCGTACTACCCGTCCGGGCGCGCGGTGTGGGACACCGTCGCCGGCCTGCTGCCGCCGGACCGGCCGGCGCGGGCGATCGACATCGGCAGCGGCCTTGGCGGGCTGGTGCTGGAACTGGCGCGGCGCCGCCCCGACTGCGCGATCGACGGCATCGAACTGGCGCCGCTGCCGTGGCTGGCCAGCCGCCTGCGGGCGCGCCTGGCAGGCAGCCGTGCCCGTTTTTTGCGCGGCGACTACAACCGCCTCGACTTCGGCCAGTACGACCTGGTGTTCGCCTACTTGTCGCCGGCCGCGATGAGCGCCTTGTGGCGCAAGGCCGAGGCGGAAATGCGGCCGGGCAGTGTACTTGTCAGTTACGAATTCGGCATTGTCGATAGAGAACCGAATCTTAGTTTTGTCACACCAGATAGCACAAAAATGCTCCATCTTTGGCACTTTTGAACCACATCCGGCCAGTTTTACTTGCCCGTAGGCCATTCAACAGCTAATCTATTCCCGTACGTAAATATTTCTCTCTGGATTTATTAGACCGATCCAGGCCGGACACACCGCGGTCCGGATTCACGCCATCGGGAGTCCCGTGTTTGTCATTATTGGTTACATCGTCATCGTCGCGTCCGTGCTCGGCGGTTTCGCCCTGGCCGGTGGCCACCTTGCGGCGCTCATGCAGCCGCTCGAAGTCCTGATGATCGGCGGCGCCGCGATCGGCGCATTCTTTGTCGGTAACACCCCCAAGGCCGTGAAGGCCACCGTGAAAGCCCTTCCGAGCGTGCTCAAGGGTTCGGCCTATACCCGCGAGATGTACATGGAGCTGATGTCGCTGATGTTCGACGTACTGTCCAAGGTCCGCAAGGAAGGCCTGATGTCGATCGAAGGCGACATCGAGAGCCCGGAGCAGAGCCCGGTGTTCTCGAAGTATCCGATGATCCTGGCCGACCACCATATCGTCGAATTCATCACCGACTACCTGCGCCTGATGGTATCCGGCAACATGGACGCCTTCCAGATCGAAAACCTCATGGACAACGAGATCGAGACCCACCATCATGAAGGCCATGTCCCGGCCGCGTGTATCAACAAATTGGCCGACGGCCTGCCGGCCTTCGGTATCGTGGCGGCGGTGATGGGCGTGGTGCACACGATGGAATCGGTGGGTGCGCCGCCGGCCGAACTGGGCATGCTGATCGCCCACGCGCTGGTCGGTACCTTCCTCGGCATCCTGCTGGCCTACGGCTTCGTGGCGCCGCTGGGCAGCCTGCTGGAACAGAAACTGGAGGAATCGAGCAAGATGTTCCAGACCGTGAAAGTCACGCTGCTGGCAAGCCTGAACGGCTATGCCCCGGCGCTGGCCGTGGAATTCGGCCGCAAGGTGCTGTATTCGACCGAGCGCCCGACCTTCTCCGAACTCGAAGACCACATCAAGAAAGCGAAGAGCAAGTGATCACGCTGCGCTACGCCGGAGGTTCGCATGGCTGACGAAGGCCAGAAGCCCATCATCGTCAAGCGTATCAAGAAGGGTGGCCATGGTCACCATGGCGGCGCCTGGAAGATCGCGTACGCCGACTTCGTGACCGCGATGATGGCCTTCTTCCTGCTCATGTGGCTGCTCGGCTCGACCACCAAGGGCGATATGGAAGGCATCGCCAACTTCTTCAAGACGCCGCTGAAGGTCGCCATGCAGGGCGGCTCCGGCAGCGGCGACAGTTCGTCGATCCTGCAGGGCGGCGGCCAGGACCTGACGCGCCGTAACGGCCAGGTCAAGAAGGGCGACACCCCGGCCGACAAGAAGACCTACGACCTGAAGGCGGCCAAGGCCGCGGTCGAAGCGGCGGAAGCCGAGCGCCTGAACAAGCTCAAGCAGAAGATCGAGTCGACCATCGACGCCAATCCGCAGCTCAGGAAATACAAGAACCAGCTGCTGCTGGACATCACCCAGGAAGGCCTGCGCATCCAGATCGTCGACGAGAAGAACCGGCCGATGTTCGCATCGGCGAAGGCCGAGCTGCAGCCGTACACGCGCGACATCCTGGACGTGCTGGCGCTGGTGCTGAACGACGTGCCGAATAAATTGAGCCTGTCCGGCCACACCGATTCGACGCCCTACATGACGGAAACCGGCTACAGCAACTGGGAACTCTCGGCCGACCGCGCCAACGCCTCGCGCCGCGAGATGGTGCGCGGCGGCCTGGCCGAGAACAAGGTGCTGCGCGTGGTGGGCCTGGCCGGCGTCAACCACCTCGACCGCAAGGACCCATTCAGCCCGGTCAACCGCCGCATCAGCATCCTGGTGATGAACCAGCGCACCGAGGAAGCCCTGCTGCGCGACGGCGCCGCGGCACTGGACGTGCCGGGTGACGATGCCGATGCCGCGGTGAAGGCGGTGGCGGGTGCAACGGGTGGCGGGGTGGCGCCACCCGTCGAGGGACGGGCTGCCGCGCCTGTCGCGGACGGCGCCGCGGCCAACAAGTAAGGCAGCAGGAACGGAGGATCGAATGACAAGAAAAAAGATACTCGGCTCACACGTCAAGCGCCTGCTGTCGGGCGTGTCGGACCACGGGCGGCGCCACCTGAACGAGGTCGAGACCGACCTGGTGCAGACCAATCTGCTGCTCGAGGAAGCGATCGACAAGCTGACCGGCAGCTTCATGGCGATCCACCGGACCGTCGACGCGCGCCAGGAGGCGATCGACCGCCTGCTGGCCGGCGGCGCAGCGT
The DNA here is from genome assembly GCA_022701635.1 of Burkholderiaceae bacterium. GTDB lineage: Bacteria > Pseudomonadota > Gammaproteobacteria > Burkholderiales > Burkholderiaceae_D > Telluria > Telluria phyllosphaerae. The sequence continues at coordinate 3,557 of JAKOOD010000044.1, forward strand.
CGCCCGAAGACAGCGCGCACCTGGCCGGCATGTCCGGCGAGATCGCCGGCCACGTCAACGCGGCGGTGACCAGCCTGCAGTTCCAGGACATGACCAGCCAGCTGCTCGACCGCACGCTGCGCCGCGTGAACGGCCTGCGCGAGTTCCTGGCGACGCTGAGCGCGCACGGCGACGACATCGTGCCCGAGAGCGGGGGCGAGGAAATCGTCGAGGGCCTGGGCAAGGTGAGCATGGCGCTGGCGATCCAGTCGCTCGAGCTGCGCAGCATGTTGCGCAAGTCGGTGGAGCAGCGGCATCTGGAAAGCGGCGACGTCGAGCTGTTCTGACGATAACGCATTAAATTCGGGGTCAGAGCCCCTAAAAGAAGAACCGGGCTCTGACCCCTCGATAGAACAAGATCAGGAGTACGAAATGGCTAAAACAATTCTTGCAGTCGACGATTCGAGTTCCCTGCGCCAGATGGTGGCGTTCAGCCTGAAGGCTGCCGGCTACCAGGTGGTGGAGGCGGTCGATGGCCAGGATGGCCTGGACAAGGCGCGGCAGCAGACCGTCGACCTGGTCCTGACCGACCAGAACATGCCGAAGATGGATGGCCTCACCCTGATCAAGT
>JAKOOD010000113.1 GCA_022701635.1 Burkholderiaceae bacterium
GTACGCCGCGCCGGCCTACCTGGCAAGACACCCGACGATCGAAACGCACGCCGACCTCGAGCGCCACGATTTCGTCGACTACGTGCAGGACCGCCTGGCCAGCCGCGAACTGTCCTACCTGAATGAACTCGGCTTCACGCCGCGGCGGCGCCTGTGCTGCTCCGGCATGACGGCCCAGATCGAGGCGGCGGCGATCGGCATGGGCCTGATGATGGCGCCGCCGTACGCGGTGATGGACGACGAGCGCCTGGTACAGGTGCTGCCGGGCTTCTATGCCGAACGCTCGTTCTGGCTGGCCGCGCCGGCCGACCTGTACCGGCTGCGCCGCGTGAAGGTGGTGTGGCACCTGCTGCGCGAGCTGGCCGACCACAATCCGAAACTGTGGTGGCACAAGAGCGATATGGAAAGGGCTGCATGACGCTGCCCGGCTACAATGCCGGCATGCCCAGTAAAACGCCCATCTTTCCCGGCCCGCGCACCGCGCGCGGACTCGTGCTCGCCGTCCTCCTGTCGAACGCCGACCAGGCCGGCGCCGAACCCTTGCGCGGCCGTGTCACGCTGGCGGCCATCGTCCGCGCGCTGAAGCGCAAGTACCACTGGCCGATCGAGACCACCAGCTTTCCATCGAATGCGCCCGATGGCCGCGCCACCTGGGCCACGGTCTACAGCCTGCCGGAAGCGGTGATCGCCAAGGCGATGGATGCGCGCGGGCGCGACTGGCTACGCAGCAGCCTGGGCGACAGGCCCATGCCCTGACCCCCGCACCGCATCGGGAAACGCTGCATGATCATCCACGTCATCCTCTACCAGCCATCGAGCAGGAAGGGAACATCGTGGATTGCAAGCTCACCAACAAACTCGCACTGGTCACCTGCAGCACCGCCGGCATCGCATTTTCGAAGCCAAGCCTGTCGAGGAGATCCCCGGCGAAGACTGGATGCGCTTTTTCGAAGTGAACGTGCTGGCTGGCGTGCGCCTGGCGCGCCGGTACCTGGCCGAAGCGGTGGCGGGCACCGGCATCACGGTCAACAGCATTCTTCATGATGTTTCGCTGCGGGGAGGGCGATCAGGCCGCATGCGCTCGTATTTGTTGACCTCGTGATGCTTGTAGCAACCCTGGCCGTAACAACTGAATCCCAGTTTCTCCGCGAGTCTGATCGAGGCCGTATTACGGGCTTCGATCATGCACACGCTGCGGGAGAACACAGCTTGCTGATCGAACCAGTCCAGCGCGGCCGTCATCGCTTCCAGGGCAAAGCCCTTGCCATGCGAGCTTCCAGTGAACACCCAGGCCGCTTCAGGCACGCCATCGAAGTCGCCGCCCAAGCCGCGCCGAAAATCGGCCAGGCCGACTTCGCCAATGCATTGATTCGTGTCCCGCTCGAATACCGCGAGCATGCCGAAGCCCAGCAAGCGCCAATGCCCCGCATAACGAAGTAGCCGATGCCAGGCGTCTTCGCGCGAGGGAAGGGGGCCGCCGATGGACTGAAGCACTGCCGGGTCGCTGCCAAGCTGGAAAACCAGCTCGGTATCTTCCACCGTATGTTTGCGTAAAATTAAGCGTTCAGTGTCTATCATTCCAGATGTCTTATTAAAGAACGTGCTCCGATGTTTTTGTAATCATAGTTCTCCAGAATAGCATTGGCATGGTTACAAAACTATGTCCGGCGCGCCCGGCATCTTTGCTGGCGCTCGCATGGGCTGATGCAGCATCGCTACAACCAATATGTAAATTTCCGTACAAATTTCTTTACAGAAATGCAGCACCTCGCTACAGTCGGGCACATCCACGTCCATTCGTTCTTCCATGTCCACGCAGCAGTCTTCCGGCGCCATTGCGCGCTGGCGCGGTGAATTCACGTCCGCCAGCATCGAAGCCGCGTTCCTGCGCGCCCAGGGTGGGGTTATCCGGCATGAATTGACGCGGTCGCTCGCATTTTGCAGCGTCTTTTACCTGGGCTTCGCGCTTGCCGACGTGGCGCACCTTGGCCTGAACCGCCAGACGCTGCTCCTGTTCGTGGTGCGCCTGGCAACCGCCGTGGTGGCCGTGACGGGCATCGTGCTGACCCGCCGCAGCGCCAATCCCGGGCAAACCGCCTATCGCTCGGCCACCGTGTTCTCCAGCCTCGCGATGCTCGCGTTCTTGCTGGTCACGTATTCGCGGGGCGAACTGCTCCTGCATGGCATGTCGATGGCGATCATGCTGGTCATCGTCTACCTGTTCATTCCCAACCGCCTGGTCAACGCAGGTATCGTGGCGCTCGGCACGAGCGCCGGCTTCCTGGCCCTGGTGCATGCCATGGGTACGGTCAACCCGCGCCAGCTGGGAACCATGGCGATGCTGTTGCTGCTCGCGAACCTGTTCGGCGCCGCTGCCGCGCGCCGCGATGCCCGTGCGTCGCGCCGCCAGTACTGGACCGAGCAAACCCTGATCGACCAGTCGATCCGCGATCCGCTCACGGGGGCCTTCAACCGGCGTCACCTGAATGCCGGCCTGCTCGAACGTGAAATCGAGCGCGCCCGTCGCGAACATGCCGCGCTGACGATCGTCGTGTGCGACCTGGACAATTTCAAGACCATCAACGATACCTACGGCCACCAGGCCGGGGACACGCTGCTGCAGGATTTCGCCGGCTTGTTGCTGTCGATGATCCGCGACGACCGGGATACCGTCGTGCGCTACGGCGGCGAAGAATTCCTCCTGATCCTGCCCGACACCAACCTGGACGAGGGCCTTGCCCTTGCCGAGCGCATGCGCGCACGTCTTGCCGAAACCAGCCACCCCCATGCCGACGTCCGCAGCCATGCCACGGCAAGCTTCGGCGTGGTGAGCGCGCGCCTGTCCTCCTGCCTGCCCGGCATTGCCAGCCACGCCCTGATCGCGCGCGCGGACGAACTGATGTATGCCGCCAAACGCAGCGGCCGCAACCGGGTGCACGGGGCGCAGTGGGAAGCCGGCGACGGGGTGCCGGCCGGGGACGGGCAAGCCCCGTGTGCCGGTGATGGGCCGCCTGTCCCGGATACGTGCACAGCTTGAGCGCGCCATGACCGGCCGCGAACCATCCGCGGCCGGCACGGTACGGCTTATGGCTTCACGAACTTGAGCGTCATGCGGTCGCTCTCGCCGATCGCCTGGTATTTCTCTCGGTCCTGGTCGCGGTTGGCCAGGGTCGGCGGCAGCGCCCATACGCCACCCTTGTGATCGGCCTTGTCCTTCGGATTGGCGTTGACGTCGGATTTCGCCGCCAGCTTGAAGCCGGCGCTTTCCGCCAGCCTGATCACATAGGACTCGTGCACGTACCCGCTCGAGGTCTTGGCATCCTGCGGCATGGCTTCCGGCAGGCGGTGTTCCTCGATGCCGAGCACGCCGCCCGGTTTCAGGCTGGTGTAGGCCGCCTTGAACACGCCCTTGAGCTCGTCGTCGCCGCCGGCATCGATCCAGTTGTGCAGGTTGCGGAAGGTGAGCACCATGTCGACGCTGCCCGGGGCGGCGAAGTTGTAGGTCAACGGCGGCGCGAACACGCCCTGCACCACCTTGCCGAAGACCGCCGGGTTGGCGTCCAGCTTCTGCTTGAACGCCACGGAGCCGCGCTTGGCCGGGTCGTACGCCGGGCCCGCGGCGATCAGCTTGCCGTGGTCGCGCAGGTACGGCGCCAGGATCTCGGTGTACCAGCCGCCGCCCGGCGACAGTTCCACCACCGTCATGGTGGGCTTGATGCCGAAGAACGTCAGCGTGTCGTAGGGATGGCGCCAGTT
>JAKOOD010000127.1 GCA_022701635.1 Burkholderiaceae bacterium
ATAATTCTCGTCGGGACCGCCCGTGGAAGACAGCACCGCCGGCACCGCGCCGCAGCTCAGCAAGCACCGCATCGAAGCCCTGGTCGACGGCATCTTCGCGGTGGCGATGACCCTACTGGTGATCGAACTGCGCCTGCCGGAACACCTGCACCATGCAACCCAGGCCGAACTGGCCGTGGCGCTGGGCGCACTGGCGCCGACCTTTTTTTCCTGGGTGGTCAGCTTCATCGTGCTGGCGATTTTCTGGACCGGCAACCACCGACTGTACAGCTATGTGCGCCACAGCGACGGCAAGCTGCTCGCCTACACCATGCTGTCGCTGGCCGGGGCCAGCCTGATGCCCTTCGCTTCGGCCATCAACAACCAGTTCGCCTCGCAGCTGGCCCAACTGGTGTATTCGAGCGTGATGATCCTGATGGCCGCCGGCGCCCTGCTGGTTGCGACCCACCTGCACCGCAACCCGCAGCTGTGCGCGCACCCGATCGACCGTGCCACCTGGCGCGCGACCATGGTCCGCATCCTCGGCCTGATCCTGGCGGTGGCGGTGGCGGTGCCGCTGGCCGGGCTGTTTCCGGGTTCGGCCAACTTCGCCTTCCTGCTGCTGTTTGGGCTGAATCCGGTCAGCCGCGCCGTGGCCCGGCGCGCGAGCAAAAGCACGGCGGCGCCGGCCGCCTGATCAGCCGCCCAGCACCGTCACCACCACCGAGCGTCGGTGCGGACTGGTGCGGTGCTCCCACAAATAAATGCCCTGCCAGGTACCCAGCAGCAGCCGGCCGCCGCCGACCGGCACGCTCAGGCCGGTGGCCGTCAGCATGCTGCGCGCATGGGCCGACATGTCGTCCGGCCCTTCGGCATCGTGGCGATAGGCCCGGTCGCCGTCCCGCGCGAGGCGCGCGACGATGGTTTCGAGGTCGCGCCGCACGTCGGGGTCGGCGTTTTCGGTAATCAGGAGCGAGCAGCTGGTGTGCTGCACGAACACGTGGGCCAGGCCGACCTCGATGCCGGCCGCGGCCACCACGCGCGCCACTTCCCTGGTGATGTCGAGGGTGCCGCGGCCGCGCGTCGGGAATTCGAGGATCGTCTGGTGCGCCATGGCCAGCTAGCGGATGTGAAGCGCGCCGGCGCGAATCGCATCGAAGGCGATGCGGGCGATCTCGGCGTCGCCACGCTCCCGCACGTCTTCCGGACACAGCACAGAGGCCGCAATCGGCGCCCCGGCATCGCGCAATTCCTGGTGCAGGGTCTCGGACAGGGCCAGCACCGCCTGCCGCGCCACCTTGACCGCGCCCTGCCCGGCCATCGACGCGGTGTTGACGATGTGGCCCTGGTAGCTGGGATCGCGCCGGGCGCAGTCCAGCATCAGCGGGGTGAAGATGCGCACGCCGTGGATCACGCCCCACAGGTTAGTGTCGAGCACGCGCTTCCAGTCGGCTTCGCTCAGTTCCCAGCTCAAGCCATCGACGCGGGCGCAGTCGTTGTTGACCAGCAGGTGCACACCGTGGAAGCGGATCATGGCGGCATCCGCCAGCTCTTCCACGTGCGAACACGTGCGCACGTCGCACACCATGGCCAGCACTTCGGCGCCGCCGGCCAGCAAGTCGTCGGCGGTGTGTTCGAGCGCATCGGCGTCGAGGTCGGCCAGTACCAGCTTCATGCCGAGCGCGGCCGCCGTGGCGGCGAACTCACGCCCGAGACCACCGGCGGCACCGGTGATGACCGCCACGCGGCCTGCGAAATCCTTCATCGAGCGCCTCCACACCTGCCGTCAAAGTCTATTGTTGCCAGTATGCGCTCAAACGATATAGTCCATGCACTGGCGCCCTTCGCGGATCGCGCCGATGAACGGGACCAAGGCCTGGTGGGTCGGGTGCTGCGCGTACGCGTCGAGCGCGGCCTTGTCCTCGAACTCCGAATACAGCACGACGTCGTAGGTGGCTTCCAGGCCCGGCTGTGCCAGGGTGACTTCGAATTTCAGGATGCCGGGCACGATGGTCGCGCATTCGTCGAGGCGGCGCTTCATCTCGATGGCGTTGGCGGCACGGTCGGCGCCTTCGGCGTGGTCCTTCAGTTTCCACATGACGATGTGCTTCAGCATGACATTCCTTCTTTATATGAGTTATGGCAGCGCAGTGTCCTCTCGGACCCGGCTGGGCTGCAATGCGCAGTGAGCATACCGTGTCGAGGCAGGAATGGCGAGTCCGCTACGGGACCGTGTGCTGGTCGATTGCCGTGATGCGTCTCGCACTGGCGGCCGTCTTCGCGCTGCCTGTGTTGGTGGCTGGGGTTGGTGTTTATTTTTGCCAAAGTCGGTTAGTTGCATAATAATGCAAGTAAGGTCGTTATAAGCTTGACTAACGCGTGCCTCTTGCAGAATGTCGTCGGTTAGTTGCAAGATAGAGGCTGATCGTACCATCCGGATTTTTCATGAGCACCACCCATCCAAAACACACTGCGGCCGACTGGGACCGCGCCCCCAGCGTCGCCTTCGCCGCCTTCGTCGTCACGCCCGAGTTCGTGCTGACCTCCAGCCGCCAGCGCGACATCGTCCCGATGCCGGTCTCGGAAGAGTCGGCCGCCGTCTACAAATTCATGTTCGGCAAATTCGCCGCCTGGATGGTCGAGCAGCGCCTCAAGATCTCGACCGTGAGCGCCGCCGACCTGCAGCGCTTCGTCGACAACCGCACCAATGGCAAGCGCGACCTCAACAGCAAGATCGCCTACCGCTACCTGCGCCTGCTCGAACGCTGCTACGACTGGCTGGAACGCGCGCCGAATCCGGCACGCGACGCCATCGCCGCCACCGACCGCGCCCACATCGCCAAGGATGCGCCGATGGCCGCCCTCAACGGGGACGAGCTGGAGCGCTTCCTGGCCGCCCTCCCCGCCGGCCGCGCACCCGACCAGAGCGGCAGCGCCGGCTGGAAACGGCGGCGCGACCGCGCCATGCAGATCGTGATGGCGCTGTCCGGCCTGCGCGTGGCCGAAGCGGTCGGCCTGCTGGTCGACGAGATCGGCCGCCAGGCCGACGTCGAGGGCGCCATCGAGATCAACATCACGCCCGAGCAAAAGCACCGCACCAGCTACGAGCACACCGCCAAGCTGCCGCGCGAGGGCGTGGCCGAGCTCGAGGCCTGGCTGCGCGAGCGCGCCGCGCTGGGCATCCCGGGCGACCTGGTCTTCCCCGCCAGCCTGGAGGGGGACACGCTGCACAAGGCGACCGTCTACCGCCAGGTGCGCGCCACCTTCGAGCGCGCCGGCGTGGCGGTGCCGCGCGCCGGCGGCCGCACCCTGCGCAATACCTTCGCCGCGCGCCAGTGGCAGCAAGGGGCGACGCCGGACGAGATGACGGCCGTGCTCGGCCTGGCGCTGGAACGCTCCGCCCAGGCCTATAAATATGCGCGCACCAATCCCGAGGACGGCGTCGAACAGGAAGGCGATCCGGACGACGAGCTGGACGATGTTCTGCCGCCGAAGCCGGCTGGCGGAGCGGCCTGATCCCCAGAGCTTAAAAGAGACGGCGGCCGGCCTTCAGCGCTCGCACGACCATTCGAGAAACTCGCCGGCAGCCTCCGGCGAGGCCAGCTCGAGCAACGCCTCCGCCAGATCATGTTGCCCCTTTGCGGCGGCGACGGCAGATTACGCACACGCCGTGAAGCCAGCACGCGCGCGCTGATTGCAGTTGCCACGACAAGTGCTGGAGCATCTGCAGATCACATCCGCCGAAGCGTTGACGTGTCCCTTCGCATCGAGGTTCACGAATAAACCGTAGCCAACTAGAAACAATCTTTCCTGTTAAAATTACATTTTCCGTACACGCTGCGTCGACGATCTCATGCTCGACCGCAGCCCTGCGCAGGCGTTCTGGGCACGGCATTTTCCGAAAAGGTCCGCGTGCTTATGCTCGGCATTGACGCCAACTCGTTCATCATCATTTCCGCCGCATTCGGCCTGCTCTGCGCGTTCCTGTTTTTTTCCATTCGCGTGGGCTTCCCGAAAACCATCACCGGACTGGCCCAATGGGGATGGGGATGCCTGCTGATGGTCGTGGGTGCCGTCGGTTTCACGACGCGCGACCATTTGCCGGTGCTCTTTTCCAGCTACCTGCCCAACCTCCTTATTCCGGCCGGCGTGATCTTCATGCATTACAGCCTGGGCCTGTTCGGCAAGCTCGCGTCGAGCGGCAGGCTGCTGGTCGCCCTGCTCTGCGTCGCCGCGCTTGCGCTAGGCTGGGTAACCTTCGTCGTCGATGACTACCGTGGCCGGGTGCTCGTCGTCAGCAGCCTGCTGACCGTACTGTTCGCGGCATGCGGCAAGCGGATCTTCGGTTACCGCGTGAAGCGCTTTCCCGAGTGGTTCACCTGTGCGATCTACGCCGCGACCGCCTGCGTAATGGCCACGCGCTGTATCTCGGTGCTGCTGTACGACGGCACCTTGACGCTGCAAAATGACACGTCTGCCATCCACGACATCTATTTCACGTCGTTCCCCTTCTCGCTGGTGGCGATGAGCCTCGGTTTTTTGATGATGGCCAATCGCGAGCTGCAGAGCCGTCTCGAATCGCAGGCACTGCACGACCCCATGTCGGGTGCCTACCGGCGCGACGCCTTGCTCGAGATGATGCATCGGGAAATCGCCGCATCGCGACGACACGGCAAGCCGATGGCGATATTGATGATGGACCTGGATAACTTCAAAGCCATCAACGACACGCTGGGCCACCTCGTCGGCGACCAGGTCATCGTGGATTTTGCGGCACAGGCCACGCGGCTGTTACGCAGCCAGGATGTCATCGGACGCTTCGGCGGCGAGGAATTCGTGGTGCTTCTGCCGCATACCGGCCTCGATGCCGCGCTGGCGACTGCCGAGCGCATTCGCAGCCGGATTGCCGATGCCAATGGCACGGCCGATCTGCCCTTGTATACCGTCAGCATCGGCGTCGCCTGTCTCGACAGGTCCGACGCGGATACGCTGGCGCTGCTCGATGCCGCGGACAAGGCGCTCTATGCGGCAAAACGCGCCGGGAAAAACCGCGTCGCCGCCGCCTAGCCCGATCAGTACACCTGCTCGACTTTCAAGCCTTTGGCGCGCAACAGCGCGGGCAGGCTGTCCTTGCCGATCAAATGCATCAGCCCCACCGCCGCCATCGTCTGGTTTTCGCGTCTC
>JAKOOD010000137.1 GCA_022701635.1 Burkholderiaceae bacterium
ATGCGGCTGGGCGATCCCTTATGGTTTCAAAAGAAGTGACATAAGATGTCGGTGGGCGTGCCGCTGTGAAATAGTCGCTGTGAAGATTTATTTCGCAGTGGTTCCCGCCATCTGGTCTGGCCGCTGCACATAGCCGAAACGCTGCGCTGCTTCCTGCGCCGCCAGCCGCTCGACCTGCACCTCGCCACCCTGCCAGCGCAGCGCCAGCTTGCCCTCCGCGCCTTCCAGCCAGCCCAGCAGGGCATCGTCCGCCACCGGACGGCCATCCAGCGTCATCATCTGCAGCACCTGCGCCACGTCGCGGTCGTCGAGCTGTGCCAGCACGTTGCCGGCCCGCACGATCATCGCGCCGGCGGCGGTCATGAAAGCCTGGTCGATCGCGCCGATGGCTTGCCCGGTCTGCAGCACCAGGCCCTGCTGCGGGTCGGTGCGCGCAATGAAGGGTGTCGCTTCGAGGTTCACGTAGACGCGCTGCGGTCCATTCTGGAAATACCAGCAGCCGCGCTCGTCGGACAGGTAGTTGCGGTTGATGAAGCCGACCAGCGCGCTGTTGGTCAGCTTGTCGCCCGGCGCATCGGCGCGCTGGGCCGCCTCGTCGCGCATGCGCCAGGTGCCGCGGGCATCGAGTGCCAGCCAGCCATAGCAGTGGGGCACGTTTGGCCATTTGGCCATCGCTTGCAGAACAATGTCATCCATGGATGGAGCTTGGCACAGTTGCGGGGGCACCGGCGCGCGCATGGGGGCGCGCCTGCGACCCGTCGAAGAAGTGCAGGATGCGCCGTGCCAGCCAGTCGATGCGACCGGGGAAGGGACCGGTGGGAAAGCCGACGTGGCCGCCGGTCTCGCTGTACTGGAGCGTGACCGCTTTCGATGCGCTGGTCGGCAGGAACTGCCCCGGCATGAAAGGATCATTGCGCGCATTCAGTACCAGCGTCGGTACGGTGATGTCGTGCAAGACGTGTTTGGCGCTGGCGCGGTGCCAGTAGTCGTCGGTGTCGCGGTAGCCGTGCAGGGGCGCGGTGACGACGTTGTCGAAGCTGTACAGGTCGGTCGCGGCGAGCAGTTTGTCGCGGTCGAACAGGCCGGGATAGCGTTCCAGCTTGGCCAGCGCCTTGGGCTTGAGCGTTTCCAGGAACATGCGCGTGTAGAGGCGGTTGAAGCCGCGCGACAGGGCGGCACCGCCGGCCGCCAGGTCGAGCGGGGCGGACACGCTGACGGCGGCATCGATGATCCCGGCGTCCTGCTGCTGCTCGCCGAGCCAGCGCAGCAGGGCGTTGCCGCCCAAGGACACGCCGGCAACGTAGAACGGACCGGGGTAGCGCGGACGCAGGCGGCGGATGATCCAGTCGAGTTCCTGGGCGTCGCCCGAATGGTAGAAGCGCGGCGCCAGGTTGGCTTCGCCGGAACAGCCGCGGAAATGCGGGATCGCGCCATGCCAGCCGCGCGCTTTCACCAGGGCCATCAGGGCGCGCGCGTAATGGCTGTTGGATGAGCCTTCGAGGCCGTGGAACAGCATCACGCAAGGCGCGCCCGCTGATGGAGCAGATGCGCCATCGATCAGGTCGACGTCGATGAAATCCTGGCCGCAGGGCGTGTCCCAGCGCTCGCGCCGGAACGCGACCGCGGGTTTCCTGATGGCTGTGGCCGGGTAGATCGTCTGCAGGTGCCCGCCGGGCAGCCATGCGGGTGCGCGGTAATGCAGGCGCTCGCTGCAGTCCTCGCAATAAGCGGCATCGCCCCGGGCCACGACGTACCTATATTAGTGGTGACCCAGCACAGTGCCCGGTGCCAGGCGGTACTGGGTGCCGCAGTACGGGCACTTGGCGTCGCCATGGTGGTCGAAATCCAGGAAGACGCGCGGGTGGGACGACCACAGCGGCATGGCCGGGTTCGGGCAGTAGGCCGGCAGGTCCTTGGCTTCCAATTGAACCGCAGCGATGGTTTTATCGTTCATTTTCTCTCCGGGAGCATGATCATTACGCGCGATGCGCGAAGACCACGATTCTAACGGATTCATAGTGCATGCTGGAATGGTTCTGTAGAATGGCAAGCCGATAATATTGTCGTGCCGACCTCCCGCACCGTTTGATGGCCCGTCCCGCTTCGCCTGCCCAGCTTCACTCCCATTCACGTTGCAGCTGCGCGACATGAACGAGGCACATCCGCGTCCCGGCCAGCAGCTCGACGCCTGGGACCGACATGATCCCGACAGCTGGCGCGACGGTGTCCGCACCGGCCTGCCGACCCTGCTCGGCATCGCCGCCTGGGGCATGGTGGTCGGCGTGGCGATGGTGAAGAGCGGCTTGACCGTGTGGCAGGCGAGCGCGATGACGCTGGTGGCCTTTGCCGGCTCGGCCCAGCTGGCCTCGCTGCCCTTGATCGCCGCCGCCGCCCCGGTCTGGGTCATCTTCGCCACCGCGCTGGTGGTCAACCTGCGCTTCGTGATCTTTTCCGCCTTGCTTGGCCCCCATTTCGCGCACCTGCCGCTGCGCCAGCGCGTGTTCTACGGCTATATCTCGGGCGACGTGTCGATCGCCCTGTTCCTGCAGCGCTACCAGGATCCGGCGCGCGCGCCCGGCAAACTCTCCTTTTTGAAAGGCCTGCTGCTGCCGAACTGGTGTTCCTGGCAGGCGGGATCGCTGATCGGCATCTTCCTGGGCAGCACCATCCCGACCGCGTGGCAGCTCGGCTTTGCCGGCACCCTGGCCATCCTGTGCGTGATGATCCCGCTGGTGATCAACAGCGCGGCACTGTGCGGCGTGCTGGTGGCCGCTACGGTGGGCGTGCTGACCCATGGATTCCCGTACAAGCTGGGCCTGCTGGCGGCGGTGGTGGCCGGCATGGCCAGCGCGATGGCCTTCGAAGCCGCCGCCAGCCGCCGCGGGAGGCGGCATGGCTGACTGGGAAATCTGGATCGTCATCGGCGTGCTGGGCGTGGCCACGGCCCTGACCCGCAGCGCTTTCTGGGTGGTCGGCCACCGCGTGACGATTCCGCCGCGGGTGCAGGCGATGCTGCGCTACGCGCCGACCTGCGCGCTGGCGGCCGTCATCGGCCCCGACCTGGTGCTGGGGCCGGGTGGCGAGCTGCTGCTCACGCCCGCCAATCCGAAACTGCTGGCCGGCATCGCCGCGCTTGGCTTTTATCTGTGGCGGCGTAATATGTTGCAGACAATTGTATTTGGGATGGTCGTGTTCACCCTGTTGCGTGTTTCTCATGTTTTTGAAAACACCCTCTAATGTAGAATAACGTTTTTTCATCCATCTCAATACGACTCACCATGGCCGTTCTGAATTTCACCCGCTTGCAAGACCTGATCGATCAAGATGCGCTGAAGGCTAAGCGCGTATTCATCCGTGCCGACCTGAACGTGCCGCAGGATGACGCCGGCAACATCACTGAAGACACCCGCGTGCGGGCTTCGGTTCCCGCGATCCGCGCTGCGCTTGACGCCGGTGCGGCAGTGATGGTGACGTCCCACCTGGGCCGTCCGACCGAGGGCGAATTCAAGCCGGAAGACAGCCTGGCGCCGGTCGCCACGCGCCTGTCCGAGCTGCTCGGCCAGCCGGTCGAGCTGAAGCAGGACTGGGTCGATGGCGTCGACGTCGCGCCAGGCCAGGTCGTGCTGCTGGAAAACTGCCGCGTGAACAAGGGTGAGAAGAAGAATGCGGACGAGCTGGCCCAGAAGATGGCCAAGCTGTGCGATATCTACGTGAACGACGCCTTCGGCACCGCGCACCGCGCCGAAGCCACCACCCACGGCATCGCGAAATTCGCGCCCGTGGTGGCGGCCGGTCCGCTGCTGGCGGCCGAACTGGATGCGCTGGGCAAGGCGCTGGGCGCGCCGCAGCGTCCGTTGCTGGCGATCGTCGCCGGCTCGAAAGTGTCGAGCAAGCTGACCATCCTGCAGAGCCTGGCCGACAAGGTCGACAACCTGATCGTCGGCGGCGGCATCGCGAATACCTTCATGAAGGCCGTCGGCCTGAACGTCGGCAAGTCGCTGATGGAAGCCGACCTGGTCGGCGAAGCCAAGGCCATCATCGACAAGATGGCGGCGCGCGGCGCCACCGTGCCGATCCCGGTCGACGTCGTGTGCGCCAAGGAATTCGCGCCGACCGCCGCCGCCACCGTCAAGGACGTGGCCGACGTCGCGGACGACGACATGATCCTGGACATTGGTCCGAAAACCGCAGCCCAGCTCGCCGAACAGATCGGCCAGGCCGGTACCATCGTCTGGAACGGCCCGGTCGGCGTGTTCGAGTTCGACCAGTTCGCCGAAGGTACCAAGACGCTGGCCAACGCGATCGCCTCGTCGAAGGGCTTCTCGATCGCGGGCGGCGGCGATACCCTGGCCGCCATCGCAAAATATAAGATTGCCGACAAAATCGGCTATATCTCGACCGGCGGCGGCGCCTTCCTCGAGTTCCTCGAAGGTAAGACGCTTCCGGCAGTCGAGATTCTGCTGCAACGCAGCAAACAATAAAAGAGACCCTAGCGCAGCCCAACAGGCTGCGCTTTTACTTAGTTCAAGGACAATCCATGTACCGTGGCACCAAGATCGTAGCAACCATCGGCCCTGCTTCGACCGACTTCGATATTCTCGTCAAAATGATCCGGGCGGGCGTCGACGTCGTGCGCCTGAATTTCTCGCACGGAAAAGCGCAGGACCATATCGACCGGGCTGCCCTGGTACGCCGTGCCGCCGCCGAATGCGGCCGCGAAGTGGCCATCATGGCCGACATGCAGGGTCCGAAGATCCGCGTCGGCAAGTTCGAAAACGGCAAGATCAACCTGAACAACGGCGATGCGTTCATCCTGGACGCCAAGTGGGGCGATAACGGCGAGCTGGGCAACCAGGAACGCGTCGGCCTCGACTACAAGGCGCTGCCGCGCGACGTCAAGCCGGGCGACCGCCTGCTGCTGAACGACGGCCTGATCGTGCTGGTCGTCGACCGCGTGGTCGGCAGCGAGATCTACACCACGACCAAGGTCGGCGGCGAACTGTCCAACAATAAAGGTATCAATCGCCAGGGCGGCGGCCTGACCGCGCCGGCGCTGACCTCGAAGGACATGGAAGACATCAAGACCGCGATGAGCTTCCAGGCCGACTACCTGGCCATTTCCTTCCCGAAGAGCGCGACCGACATGGAGATGGCGCGCCAGCTGGCCAATATCGCCGGCGAGCCGTTCAGCCACAAGCCGATGATGATCGCCAAGATCGAGCGCGCCGAGGCAATTCCTGTGCTGCAGGAAATCCTGGACGCCTCCGACGGCATCATGGTCGCGCGCGGCGACCTGGCGGTCGAAGTCGGCAACGCGGCCGTGCCGGCGCTGCAGAAGCGCATGATCCGCATGGCGCGCGAATCGAACAAGCTGGCCATCACCGCGACCCAGATGATGGAGTCGATGATCGTCAACGCGGTCCCGACCCGCGCCGAAGTGTCGGACGTGGCCAACGCCGTGCTGGACGGCACCGACGCCGTCATGACCTCGGCCGAGACCGCATCGGGCAAGTACCCGATCGAGACCGTCGAGATGATGTCGGCGGTCTGCGTCGAAGCCGAGCGTTCCGAGTACAACAAGCTGGAAGCCGACTTCCTGAACGTGCAATTCACCCGCATCGACCAGTCGATCGCCTACGGCACCCTGTTCACGGCGCACCACCTGCGCGTGAAGGCGATCGTGGCGCTGACCGAATCGGGCTCGACCGCGCTGTGGATGAGCCGCCATTCGATCGACACCCCGATCTACGCACTGACGCCGTCGCAGACGACGCAGCGCAAGGCGTCGCTGTACCGTAACGTGCAAGCATTCCACCTGCTGCAGGAAGGCGGCAGCCACGCCGTGCTGAGCAAGGCCGAGGAACTGCTGATGCGCGAAGGTGTCGTACGCAAGGGCGACCTGATCGTTGTGACCTGGGGCTCGCCGATGGGGCAGGCCGGCGGTACCAACGCGCTCAAGATCGTGCGCGTGGGCGATGCGGAGAATTTTTTGAAGGAATCCTCGTAAGTCAGCGACGTCATTCCCGCGAAAGCGCGAAAAATGCCCCTGGCACTTTTCGCCCCAGGTTGAGCTTGAGCTGACGATACGCCAGCAACTTGGGGCGGAACACGCTGGGGCAGACGGCAGACACTACACGAGGTTCCGTACCGGTTTTTTTTATTGTATGGAGCTTAACAATGGCACTCGTATCAATGCGTCAACTGCTGGACCACGCCGCCGAACACGGCTATGCGTTACCGGCATTCAACGTCAACAACCTGGAACAGGTGCAGGCCATCATGGCTGCCGCCGACCAGACCGGTAGCCCGGTCATCATGCAGGCGTCGGCCGGCGCCCGCAAATATGCCGGCGAAGCCTTCCTGCGCCACCTGATCGACGCCGCCGTCGAAGCCTACCCGCACATCCCGGTCGTGATGCACCAGGACCACGGCCAGTCGCCGGCGATCTGCATGGCGGCGATCCGTTCGGGCTTCTCGTCGGTCATGATGGACGGCTCGCTGGAAGCCGACGGCAAGTCGGTCGCTTCGTACGAATACAACGTCGAGGTGTCGAAAGAGGTCGTGAAATTCGCGCACTCGATCGGCGTGACCGTCGAAGCCGAACTGGGCGTGCTCGGTTCGCTGGAAACCATGAAGGGCGACAAGGAAGACGGCCACGGCGCGGACCGCACCATGACCCGCGAAGAGCTGCTGACCGACGTGGCGCAAGCCGCCGACTTCGTGGCCCGCACCCAGTGCGACGCGCTGGCGATCGCGATCGGCACCTCGCATGGCGCCTACAAGTTCACCCGCAAGCCGACCGGCGACATCCTGGCCATCGACCGCATCAAGGAAATCCACGCGCGCATCCCGAACACCCACCTGGTGATGCACGGTTCGTCGT
>JAKOOD010000165.1 GCA_022701635.1 Burkholderiaceae bacterium
TCGCGCGGCGCGTCGCCGGTGGCCTTGATCTCGCCGCCGCGTTTCGGCTTGCCGTAGGCGATCTTCCAGCCCCACAGTTCCGGACCGTAGCCGCGCGTCTCGACGCGCTGGCGGTAGATGTCGGCGATCACGTTGGCGTCGCCGCCGATCAGGGCCTTGGTGCCGCACATCTCGGCGCAGGCCGGCAGCTTGCCTTCGGCGATGCGGTTGCGGCCGTATTTCTTGAATTCGGCTTCCGAGGTGTCCGGTTCCGGGCCGCCGGCGCAGAAGGTGCACTTGTCCATCTTGCCGCGGTGGTTGAACAGGCCGGTCTCGGGGAACTGCGGCGCGCCGAACGGACAGGCGTAATAACAGTAGCCGCAGCCGATGCACTGGTCCTTCGAGTGCAGCACGATGCCGTCCTCGGTGTGGTAGATGCAGTTGACCGGGCACACCGCCAGGCAGGGAGCGTCGGTGCAGTGCATGCAGGCCACCGAGACCGAGCGCTCGCCGGGGATGCCGTCGTTGATCGTGACCACGCGGCGGCGGTTGACGCCCCACGGGGTCTCGTGCTCGTTCTTGCAGGCGGTCACGCAACCGTTGCAGTCGATGCAGCGTTCGGTGTCGCAGATGAACTTCATTCGTGCTGTCATTGTCGCTCCCCCGTCGCCCCTGCCTTCGCAGGGGCGACCTGCATCGTGTTCGTCTTATCGTTCGCTTTACGTCGTCTCAAGCCCGCACCAGCCGGCACAGCGATACCTTGGTTTCCTGCATCATCGTCACGGCATCGTAGCCGTAGGTCCAGCCGGTGTTGACGGCTTCGCCGCGCACCGTCGGCGCCCCGCCTTCCGGATAGTGCTTCTCCAGGTCTTCGCCCATCCACCACCCGCCGAAGTGGAACGGCATCCAGACGATGCCGATCGGTACCCTCTGGGTCACCATCGCCATCAGCTTCAGGCGCGCGCCGGTCGGGGTTTCGACCCACATGAAGTCGCCGAGCTTGACGCCGATCTGGGCGGCGTCCTCCGGATTGACTTCGCAGAACATGTTCTGCTGCAGCTCGGCCAGCCACGGGTTGGAACGGGTTTCCTCGCCGCCGCCCTCGTATTCGACCAGGCGGCCGGAGGTCATGATCAGCGGGAAGTCCTTCGAGAAGTCGACCTGCTGCACCGATTTGTACAGCGTCGGCAGGCGCAGGAAGGCGGCCTTGTCGTCGTAGGTCGGGTACTTGGCGACCAGGTCGCGCCGCGGGGACAGCAGCGGTTCGCGGTGGGTCGGCACCGGGTCCGGGAAGTTCCAGACGTTGGCGCGGGCGCGGGCGTTGCCGTAGGGCGCGCAGCCGTGCGAGATCACCACGCGCTGGATGCCGCCCGACAGGTCGGTCTTCCAGTTCTTGCCCTCGGCGGCGATCTTTTCTTCCGGCGTGAGGTCGTCCCACCAGCCCAGCTTTTTCAGGAACACGTGGTCGAACTCGGGGTAGCCGGTGTCGATCTCGCTGTCCTTGGTGAACGAGCCGTCGGCCGCCAGCAGGCTTTCGCCGTTGTGCTCGACGCCCCAGTTGGCGCGGAACGGCAGGCCGCCTTCGGCCACGGACTTGTTCAGGTCGTACAGGATCGGCGTGCCCGGGTGCTTCATTTCCGGCGTGCCCCAGCACGGCCACGGCAAGCCGTAGTAATCGCCCTTGCACGGGCCGTCGTCGGCGCGCATCGTGGTTGGGTTGAAGGTGTGCTTGTTCTGCATATGCAGCTTGAGGCGCTCGGGCGAGCAGCCGGTGTAGCCGATGGTCCAGCACGAGCGATTGATTTCGCGCAGGATGTCTTCGATCACCGGTTCGTTGTGTACGACCTTGATGTTCTTGACCAGCTGTTCGCCGAAGCCGAGCTTCTTGGCGAACAGGTACATGATTTCATGGTCGGTCTTGCATTCGAACAGCGGCTGGATCACGCGCTCGCGCCACTGGATCGAGCGGTTCGAGGCGGTCACCGAGCCCTGCGATTCGAATTGCGAGGCCGCCGGCAGCAGGTAGACGCCGTCCTGGCGCCCGTGCATCGACGCCGTCATGCTCGGGTACGGGTCGACCACGACCAGCATGTCGAGTTTTTGCATCGCCGCCTTCATGTCCGGCAGGCGGGTCTGGCTGTTGGGCGCGTGGCCCCAGTAGATCACCGCCTTCAGGTTGCTCGGCTGGTCGACGTACTTGTTTTCCTCGAGCACGGCGTCGAACCAGCGCGACACCGTGATGCCCGGTTTTTCCATCAGTTCCTTGGAGCCGAAGCGCGACTTGATCCAGTCGTAGTCGACGCCCCAGACGCTGGCGAAGTGCTTCCAGGCGCCTTCGGCCAGGCCGAAATAGCCCGGCAGCGAGTCGCCGTTGGGACCGACATCGGTCGCGCCCTGCACGTTGTCGTGGCCGCGGTAGATGTTGGCGCCGCCGCCCGGCTTGCCGATATTGCCCAGCACCAGCTGCAGGATCGACAGCGCGCGCACGTTGGCGGTGCCGACGTGGTGCTGGGTGATACCCATGCACCAGACCACCGACGACGGCCGGTTGGTGGCCAGCATCTCGGCCGTCATGCGCACCGCCGATTCCGGCACACCAGTGACTTCGGTCACCTTTTCCGGGGTCCATTTCGCCACTTCCTTGCGCACGTCTTCCATGCCGTAGGTGCGGGCGGCGATGAATGCCTTGTCTTCCCAGCCGTTGGCGAAGATGTGCCAGACGATGCCCCACACCAGCGGGATGTCGGTACCGGGACGCACGCGCACGTAGTGGTGCGCGAAGCGCGCGGTGCGGGTGAAGCGCGGGTCGATCACGATCATCTTCGCGCCCAGTTCCTTGGCGTGCAGGAAGTGCAGCATCGAGATCGGGTGCGCCTCGGCCGGATTCGACCCGATGAACAGTACCGCCTTGCTGTAGTGCAAGTCGTTGAACGAATTCGTCATCGCGCCGTAGCCGAAGGTCTGGGCCACGCCGGCCACCGTGGTCGAGTGGCAGATGCGCGCCTGGTGGTCGCAGTTGTTGCTGCCCCAGAACGAGACCCATTTGCGCAGCAGGTAGGCCTGCTCGTTGCTGTGCTTGGAGCTGCCGATCAGCATCAGCGCATCCGGACCGGACTGCTGGCGCAGCTGCAGCAGCTTGTCGCCGATCTCGTTGATGGCCTGGTCCCAGGAGATGCGCTCGTACTTGCCGTTCACCAGCTTCATCGGGTAGCGCAGGCGGTGCTCGCCGAAGCCGTGCTCGCGCACCGACGCACCCTTGGCGCAGTGCGCGCCCATGTTGATCGGCGAATCGAAGGCCGCTTCCTGGCGCACCCAGACGCCGTTGCTGACCACCGCTTCGACCGAGCAGCCGACCGAGCAGTGGCTGCAGACCGTGTGCTTGACTTCAAGCTTGGGCTCGGCTTGCACAGGCTCGGCGGCCGTGGCCGGCTGCATCATGTTCAGCGGCAGGTGGCGCGCGAGTGCGCCGGCGCCGGCGGTGACGCCGGCCCCGACCAGGAAGCGGCGGCGCTTGGTGTGATTACCTGAGCCACTGTCGCGCGATGTTTTCACCAGGGTCATGACGGTTCCTTCGCTCGTTACCAGTAGGCGGCGGTGCGGTAGTAATTACGGATGTGCTCGGTCTCGTGGTAGCCGCGCGACTTGGCCGGGTCCGGGGCCGGGACCGCGGCCGGGGCTTCGGCTTCCGTGGCACTGGCGGCGGCGGCCACCGCCAGGGCGCCCAGCGGCGCGGCCTTCAGCAGGCTGCGCCGGGTGAGGTCGGGTTTCTGTTCCTTGTCCATGTGTGTCCTCAGGCTGCAATCAGGTCATCGGCATCCAGCACCGAAAAGGCCTGGGCTTCGATCGACAGGAAGGCGTCGGCCACGGCGGCCACGACGCGGTAGAGATTCGCGCCCTCGGCCTGCGCGATATCGGCCAGGCAGGCCGCATACCAGGGCCGGATGTGCGCTTCGAAAAACTGTTTCTGGGCCAGCAGCGGCTGCCGGCCGATGCCGGGAGTGCCCTGGATCAGCACGCGCATGGTCTCGCACAGCGCGCCAAGGTGATCTTCCGACTCGCCGGCGCCGGGGGCGCGTGCCAGACGCAGGCGCGCGAGGTCGTGGCGCAGCTGGACCAGCGGCACGTCGTTCAGGTGACCGGTGAGATAGAAGGAACCGAACGGGTTCAGCAGTGGATTGCCGGTGCTCAGGAACAGCAGCGCGAACTCGTCGGACGCCGCGCCGGCGTCGACCACGCTGGCGGCCTGCGTCAGCTTCAGCCAGGCATCCTCCAGCGCGAACTCGCCGGCCGCGGAGACCGGCTCCGACTCGGCCAGGGCCGCCAGCAGGCCGCCATCCGGTGGCAGCAGCAGCAGGCGCGCCAGCAAGGCATAGAAATCGGCACGCGCCTGGTCCTCGCCGCCGAGCGGCAGGCTAAGGGATGCGTCTGGCTGCTGAGGAACCATGGTTCTCCCGTTAATCAATTCCTAAGGAAAGTGTAGACGCTCGTAAGGACGGAACGCGCACGGTTGAACCGCCCTGCATGCGCAGCCGCTTTTCCTGTCAGCGCATGCATGACGACAGGCAACGCCAGCACGCGCGTTTTGTAACGAACGGGGGCACACGCTTGCTTGGCGTGGCCGTGCCATGCACACTGCATCGATTCGCTGGCATTGCGGCGGAAAAGGTTGGAGGAAGCAATGGACTATGAACTCAGCAAGCTGATGGAAGCGGTCGGCCCGAATGCCGGCCTGGTGTTCGCCTCCTGGATGTTCATGCAGCTGCTGCAGGGACGCTATACCGCCGCGTTCACGCGCTACCGCGAGTTGATCAGCGATTTCCGGCACGGCATCGACGGCAAGCGCAAGGACACGGTACGCGACCAGATCGCGCTGTACCGCGAACGGGTCGACTACATGCGCCGCGCGCTCGACCTCGGGCTGTACGCGGCGATGCTGCTGATCGGCACCCTGATCATCGGCGCCCTCAGCACGATGTTCGGCGCCCCCGCCTTCCTCAAGTACCTGGGCACGCTGACCACGCTGGCCGGACTGGCCGCCATCATCTGGTCGGCGGCGCTGGTGGTGGCGGAAAACCGGCTGATCAAGCTGCCGCTCGACCATGAAATGGAAGACATTCCGGAATTGCGCGAGCTGGCGTCCAGGCCGCGCAGCGGCCACAAGGCTTCGAACGCATTGGGTGGCGGAAAGTGAGCAGGCTATAATAGGGGGGTGTCGACGGCCCTTACCCTCCCATGAGCTCCCCCGATTTTCCTGTCATCGCGCAGCCGCTGAACGTCCAAGCGCTGAAGGCCACATGCTCGGCCTGCAGCATGCACCAGCTGTGCCTGCCGATGGGCCTGGAAGACGCCGACATGGCGCGCCTCGACCAGATCATCGGCCGCCGCCGGCGCCTGGTGCGCGACGAGCGCCTGTATGCGATGGACGAGCCCTTCCACAACCTGTACGCGGTGCGCTTCGGCCACTTCAAGACCTACCAGGTGAACGCGGCCGGCGACTCCCAGATCACCGGCTTCCAGATGGCCGGCGAACTGCTGGGCATGGACGCGATCAGCGGCGACCGCCACCACTGCGACGCGGTGGCGCTGGAAGACAGCGAAGTCTGCGAGATCCCGTTCGCGCGCCTGGAGGAACTGTTCGGCCAGGTACCGGCGCTGCTGCGCCACTTTCACCGCATCATGAGCCAGGAAATCACGCGCGAGCAGAACGTCATGCTCTTGCTCGGCAACATGCGCGCCGAGCAGCGCTTTGCCGTGTTCCTGGTCAATTTGTCGTCCCGCTACGCCGCCCGCGGCTACTCGCCGACCCGCTTCCAGCTGCGCATGTCGCGCGAGGACATCGGCAATTACCTCGGGCTGACCATCGAAAGCATCAGCCGCCTGCTGTCGCGCTTCAAAAAGACGGGGCTGGTGGAAGTGGACAAGCGCGAGATCGTGCTGCTGGAGCCGGCCCGGTTGAAGGCGATGGCGGCGGGCACGGCGCAGTGCAGCCCGATGGCGTAAGACGTTTTTCCATCTGCAGCGCCCGCATCGCGATCCCGCTGCGGTGCGCGACCAACCGCTCGCGCAGCGCGCGGAAGCCGGCGCGCTGGTAGAACGGCACCGCATTCAGCGACGCCGACAGGAACAGCCGGTCGAGGTCCTGCGCGCGCGCCATCGCTTCCAGTGCCGCCAGCAAGGCGCGCCCGATGCCCTGCCCGTGCGCGCCGGGATCGACGAACACCGCGTCGACTTCGCCGGTCTCGGCATCCAGCACGGCATAGCCGAGCAGCCGGCCCGCGTCTTCCGCGACGATGCCGCCGCCGGCCCGTACCAGCAGCGGCATGGTGGCCGGCGGCGCGGCCGCGGACCAGGTATCGATGACCTCGGGCGGATAGTGGCTTGCGCAGCCGCTCCTCACGGCGCGGGTACGCAGCGCCCAGAGGGCCGCGAGGTCGGCTTCGGTGGCCGGGCGCTGGGATGGCATGCTCATCGTCTGGTCTCATACGGTATGGGATACCGATCAATCTACCATGGCCGTCAATACGATCCAACTTCCGCGCGCGTGCGCGCCTCCCGGCAGGCATCGGCTAGACTGTTATCAAGACGATTAACAACGCGATCAACAACGCGATCGATAACGTATCAAGGACTTACCTATGCCGCCAATTTCACCAGAACTCCACGAAGAACTCGGCAAACGCCTGCGCCAGAGCCGCGAAGACATCCTCGCCACCGTCCGCGCCCGCACCGACGGCGACACCGACGACCGCCCCGCGATCTCGCCGAATGCCCACATGGGCCAGAACGACGACGCTCCGACCGCCGAAATGCTCAGCCACAACGAAGAGCAGCTCGCCGAACACGAAACCAACATGCTGCACGAGATCGACGCCGCCATCGGCCGCCTGGAGTCGGGCGGCGCCGGCATCTGTGTGGTGTGCGGCTGCGACATCCCGGAAGAGCGCCTGCTGGCGACGCCGACGGTGCA
>JAKOOD010000197.1 GCA_022701635.1 Burkholderiaceae bacterium
TCCGCGACCCGGCACTGCAGCTGGCGCTGATGAAGGCCATGCTCGACATCGTCCACGCCGACGAGGTGCTCGACGGCCGCGAGAGCCTGCTGATCCAGCGCGGCTTCAAGGCGTGGGGTGGGCCGCCGCCGATGCCGGTGCCGGCTGCGGTGCGATCATCAGCCGGTTCGTATACGGGCTGAAGCGGGCGCGCCCGCGATAGGGCACCGGCGCGTATTCGTACATCAGGCAGGGCAGCAACGAATACTGGATCACCAGCAGCAGGCGCGGGCGCGTCCGTGGTGGCACGCCCTTGTGGATGCCCTTGTTGTCGATCGCGATCGCGGTACCGGCCGGCCCGGTGATGGCGATGCTGCCGCCGTGGCGGCGCTGCACGTCCGGGTCGGCATAGCGTTGCATGCGCAGCGGCATGCGGTCGAGGTGGCTGCGCGGGACGTAGTGGTGCGGGCCGGACCTGTCGTCGACGTCGGTCAGGTACACCAGCAGCTTGATACTGCCCGGCTCGACGTCGCGGTGGAAGTGCTGGACGTCGGCATCGCCGTCGCCGTCGGCGGGAAACGACCAGCGCAGGCCCATCAGCGTGATGACCGGCGTGTAGCCGAGGTAGCCGGCCGCCAGCGCCAGGATGTCCGGGCGGTTTGCCAGGTCCAGCACGTGCGGGCAATTGACGACGGTCTCGAGCGGATAGTCGCCGATGTTGGCGTCGCGCGGCACCGTGTCCAGCGTGAACGCCGCACCGTTGCCGCGCGCCGCGATCAGCGGACGCGGACGCAGCCAGGCCAGCATCTCGGCGCACTCGGACGGCGACAGCAGCCGGTCCATGCGCAGGAAACCTTGTGCACGCAGGATCGCGACCCGCGGGCCCGGCTCGCGCGGGCGGCCCTCGCGGCCGTGCAGCGCGCCCAGCCCGGCGATCAGCGCGCGGGTGGTGACGCGCCGCAGGCGCCGGCTGGTGCAGACGCGCTGGGCGTAATAGCCGAGCAGCTTGAGACGGGCGCGCGCACCGCTGCGGACGGACAGGTATTTTTGCATGGGCTTCCCGGTAGAGTCGAAGAACGGGTGCTGCCTGGTATAACAGATAATTGTAAAGCGGAAATATTGCAGCTTATTGATGCTGGCGCGTTAAACCATGTAAATATCGGGCCGCATGCGCGCGCCGCCGTTCCGGTGCGGCAGCGTGCCAGCTGCGTGCCTGCCGCCATCGAAAATCGCTACACTGCCAGCTCCGCACTATCATCCATCGAACGCAAAAGGACCGACATGGCAACCCGCAAGATCGCAGTACTGGTAGGCAGCCTGCGCAAGGACTCGTTTACCCGCAAGCTGGCCAAGAGCCTCATGCTCGCCGCGCCGCCCACGCTCGAACTGGACATCGTCGAGATCGGCGGCCTGCCGATGTACAACGAAGACGACGAGACCGACACCCCGCCCCCTGGCTGGACCGAGTTCCGCGACCGCATCCGCGAAGCCGACGGCATCCTGTTCTGCACGCCGGAATACAACCGTTCGCTGCCGGGCGCGCTGAAGAACGCCATCGACGTCGGCTCGCGCCCCTACGGCAAGGCCGCCTGGACCGGCAAGCCGTGCGCCGTGGTCAGCCAGTCGCCGGGCGCGCTGGGCGGCTTCGGCGCCAACCACGCGGTGCGCCAGACCCTGGTCTTCCTCAACATGCCCTGCATGCAGATGCCGGAGGCCTACATCGGCGGCATCACCGGCAAGTTCGACGGCGACCAGCTCACCGACGACGGCCTGCGCAGCTTCCTGCAGCAGTTCATGGAATGCTTCGCGACCTGGGTGGAGCGCCATGCCGACTGACGCATGAGCGAAAAGCCCGACTACGTTTCCCAGGCCCCCTCCACCTACGGGCGGCCGCCGCCCGGCCTGCGCCGGCGCATGTACGACGTCATCTTCGAAGCGGATACGCCGGCCGGACGCCGCTTCGACATCGCGCTGGTGGGCGCGATCATGCTCAGTATCCTGGTGGTGGTGCTGGACAGCGTGCCGCAGCTGCACTTCGGCTACGGCTGGGTGCTGAACCGGCTGGAGTGGGGATTCACGCTGCTGTTCACGGCGGAATACATCGCGCGCCTGGTGTGCGTGCGGCGCCCGTGGCGCTATGCCGTCAGTTTCTATGGCGCGATCGACCTGCTGTCGGTCGTGCCCACCTATTTTTCGCTGCTGGTGCCGGGCACCGAACTGTTGATCGACATCCGCATCCTGCGCCTGCTGCGCGTATTCCGCATCTTCAAGCTGACCCTCTACATCGAGGAATACACGCGCCTGGGCGAGGCGCTGGCGGGGAGCCGGCGCAAGATCGCGATCTTCCTGTCGGTGGTGCTGATGGCGATCCTGATCCTCGGTACCCTGATGTACGTGGTCGAGGGTCCGAAGAACGGCTTTACCAGCATCCCGGTGGCGATGTACTGGGCCACCGTCACCATGACCACGGTCGGCTACGGCGACATCACGCCGCACACCCACCTGGGCAAGGCGATCGCCTCGTTCATGATGCTGCTCGGCTGGGGCATCCTGGCGGTGCCGACCGGGATCGTGACGGCCGAGATGTCGGCCAGGCGCGGCGACCGCCGCCTCGGGCCGGCACGGGCGCTGGCCGAGGTGGTGGCGCCGCCGCAGCGCCCGACTTGCGAGGCCTGCGGCAGCGGCGGGCATGAGCCGCGTGCCCGCTTCTGCAAGGATTGCGGGGCGCCCCTTAAAACCTGAACCCGGCGCGCAGGTAGTAGTACCCGCCGTTGATCCCGAACGGCGAGAAGCTCGGGTACACCGTCACCGCGGCGTTGTCCAGGTTGGCGCGCTGCTCGGCCAGCAGGGCGCCGTTGACCTTGTCCGGATACTGGTTGAACAGGTTGTTGGCGCCGGCCGACACGGTCCAGGCCTTGCCGATCTGGTAGCTGACCTCGAGGTCGGTGATCGCGGTCGGCTTGACCTCGGTCTCGTAGTAGGTCGCGCCGTCCGACGATTGCAGTTCGGACGCCTTGCCGTAGAAGGCTTCGCGCAGGTTCACCGTCCACGGGCCGCTCTTCCACAGCGCGCCCAGGTTCACGCGCATGCGCGGCGAGGCGGTCTCGAGGTCCGAGATCGCGGTGCGGTCGAGCAGGGTCTGCGGCTGCAGCTGGGCCGGGGCCTGGTTGATGCGGATCACCTGCACCTTGTTGTAGTTGGCCGCCATCGACCAGTCGACCCTGCCGGCACCGCCGTAGTTGCTGTTCAGCGTGGCGACGAATTCCAGCCCGCGCGAGCGCGTGTTGACCGCGTTCGAGAAGATGTTGATGCCGGTCTGGACCACGGTCGGGTCGAGCACGTTGCCGTTGGCCAGGATCGCCGCGGTGACGGCCGGCGAGTTGATCGCGCCGCCCGAGCCGTACAGCGAACCGGAGCCGACGATGCGGTCGCGGATCGTGATCTGGTAGGCGTCCAGCGTGATCGCCAGGTTGGCCTGCGGGTTGAGCACGATGCCGGCGCTGATGTTGGTCGAGGCTTCCGGTTTCAGGCCGTTGATGCCGACCAGGCGCGCGCCGGGCGAGTTCGGCGCCAGCTGCACGAAGGCGCTGCGCGGCGAGACGTTGGTGGCCGAATAATACGACTCGGCGAGGGTCGGTGCGCGGAAGCCGTTCGACCAGGTGGCACGCACCGCCGCCGCCGGCGAAAAGTCGTAGCGGCTGGTGAGCTTGCCGACGCGGGCGTTGCCGAAGTCGCTGAAGTGCTCGTAGCGGCCGGCCAGGTCGACGGTCCAGCCCCTGACCGGTTGCCCGGCCAGGTTGACGTAGACCGCCTTGTTGTTGCGGCTGTGCTCACCCGCGTCGGTCAGCGAGAAGCCGGGGAAGGATTGCGAGCCTTCCTTGTAGCGCGAGGCGGCGTCGCCGGCGCCGATGGCATAGGTGTCGCGGCGGTGCTCGAGGCCGACCGCGAAGGTCAGCGGCGTGGCCCAGCCGGTGTCGAATTCGTGGCTCAGGTCGAGGTTGTTGGTCCACTGGCTGGCCACGAACTGGCCGGCATGGAAGTCGAGCGGGGTGGCGCCGGTGTCGCTGAACAGCGAGATGTTGGCCGAGTGCGCGACGCCGATGTCGGCCTTGTCCTTGCCGTAGGTGCTCGACAGGTCCCAGCGCCAGGCGCCGGGCAGCTCGCCCTTGATGCCGGCGGTGAAGGCGAAGTCTTCCTCGTCGAAGGTTTCCTGCGGCGAGAAGCCGGTCGGGTAGATCGACGGCAGCCGGTTCGGCATGCGGTAGTTCTCGAACGCGGCCGCCTTCTTCTTGCCGTAGGTGGCGAAGCCGTACAGGTTGAGGTTGGGCGACAGCTCGGCGCCGAAGTTGGCGGCGGCGATGTGCTGGCGGTACTGGGCATCGCCCGAGATGTGGTTGACGTTGGGGTAGCCCGGGTGGTCGCGCAACTGTGGATAGCTCGCCAGGTTGGCGGCGTCGATCACGCGCGGGTCGATGCCGCCGCGGTCCGAGAAGCCGTGGTACTTGGTCTCGAAGGTCAGGCTGAGGAAGGCGTCGGTGAAAGGCGTCAGGCCGAGGTTGACGCTGCCGTCGCCGGTACGGCCGCCGCCGTCGCCATAGCCGCCACCGTTGACGTTGCCGTTGCCGCCCTGGTAGTTGGATTTCAGGATGATGTTGACCACGCCGGCGATGGCGTCGGTGCCGTACTGCGCGGCGGCGCCGTCCTGCAGCACCTCCACGTGGTCGATCGCCGCCACCGGGATGTAGTTCAGGTCGGCCGCGGCGCCGCCCTGGTAGGGGCCGCCCAGCACGGCCAGGTTGGCGGTGCCGTGGCGCCGCTTGCCGTTGACCAGCACCAGCGTGTTGTTCGGCGACAGTCCGCGCAGGCGCGCCGACAGCGTCATGTTGGCCATGTCGCCGCCGAAGGCCTGGGCGGTCAGCGAGGGCAGGTTCTGCGACAGTGCCTGGATCAGGTCCGGCTGGCCGGTGCGCGCCAGCGAAGTGGCGTCCAGCACCTGCACCGGCGAGGCGCTGTTTTCGACTTTCAGGCCGGCGGCGCGGGTGCCGGTGACGATCACGACGCCGCCGGTGGCGGGACCCGCCGCCGGCGCTGCGGCAGCGGCATCCGGCGGGAGCGGCGTGGCGGCGCCCGCCTTGTCGTCGTCGGCCGCGTGAGCGAGTCCCAGGCTGCAGGACAGGACGCCGGCGGCGACGCCGGAATGGAGAATGGCCTTGTGCATGTTGTATCCCTGATCTTGGAAAAACGTTGTCGTTGGAATGGGTGTCGGGTGCTGTGTTTATTTTTTGGCGGCGACCACCTCGATCTCGACCAGCCAGCCGGGATTCGACAGCGCCGCCACCTGCACCACGGCGCGCGCCGGCAGGTTGGGCTGGGAGCCGCCGAAGAAGCGCGTGTAGCCTTCCATGAAGCCGGCGACGTCGGCCTTGCCGTTCTTGGCGGGGTCGCCGACCAGGAACACCTGCATCTTGACCACGTCGCCCATCGTCAGGCCCATGCCTTTCAGGACGTCCTGGATCTTGGTGAGCAC
>JAKOOD010000204.1 GCA_022701635.1 Burkholderiaceae bacterium
AACTGGCCGTGGTGCTGGCCGACCGCATCGTGCGCGGCGCGTGGGCGGCGCGGGGACCGGTGCTGGCCAACGGCTGGTCGGATGCCTGGCACCTGGGGCGCGTCGATGGCCATGCGGCCGCCGTACCGGCCGCGACGTTGCCGGCGGCGCTGCTGGGCGGCCCCGGCGGCCTGGTCCACCTGGGGCAGCTGTCCGGCCATCCGGACCCGGCGGCCGCGGTCTCGACCGCGCGTGCCTGGTTCCCGTTGCATGCCGGCGGCGCGGCCGACAGCCTGTGCTGGGTCGAGGTCGGCGTCTATCCGGTGCAGGGCGCATCGGAAGCGCTCGACGACGAACAGACCATCGCCTTGCCGGGCCAGGACGCGGCGCGCCAGCTGGGCGTGCGCCAGGCGCTGGCCGCGGCGCGCCACTTCGACGCCGGCCATCGTCCCGGCCAGGGCGGCGTCCGCTGGCGCACCACGGTGCGCTTCGGCCAGCCGCATTTCCAGGGCCGCTCGTTCGAGCTGGCGCTGGTGCTGGCCGACCGTATCGCGCGCGGCCGCGAGTTCCTGCCGCGCGGGCGCCTGATCGCAAGCGGGCAGTCGGACGCCTGGCATGCCGGCCGCGTCGACACGGTCGAGGGCATCGCGCCGAAATGCGCGCTGCTGCTGCGCGAAGCGGCGCCCGGCGACCGCATCCTGCTGCCGCAGGCCTGGCAGGCGGCGCTGCCGGACGGCTTCGCGCAGCAGGTGCGCGCCCTCGGCGCCAGCATGGCGTGCGTCGAGCGCATCGGTATCATTTAGGGCTGCTCCGCACGCTTGTTGCATGAAAACAGGATCGGGCCGCCGCTGCTACAATCGCGCGGCATGAAAGCAGGGCACAGTTTCAGGAAGACGGGAGACCATATGTTCAATCTGTTCGCGGCGGGCACGACGGCCCCCTTGCGCAAGTCGCCGGTCCTGGTCGACAACCGTTGGATGCCGGAGGCGGACGATCTGGCCGTGTTCTTCGGCGTGGACGCCTTGTCGGGGATCTTCGTGAAGACCCTGCGCGTGCCGGCCACCGCGCGCGCCTACATCCTGCAGGGCGGGCAGGCCACCGAAGTGCCGCAGGGCGAGTACGAGATCGAGGGTTTCTTCACGCGCCTGAACCACCTGCTGCGCGACCAGCACGCCGAGATCCTGGTCACGCGCAGCGGCGCGATGGCGCTCGATTTCGCGCTCGACGGGCTGGTCACGGCCGAACAGCTGGACGTGGCGGCGCGCCTGGCGTTGTCAGTCCGCATCGAGAACGTGCCGGCGTTCGCGCGCCATTTCATGACCACGCCGGGCACGATCGGGGCCGTCCAGCTGCGCGAACTCCTGCTGCCGCCGGTGCGCCAGCTGGCCGGCGAATTCGTGGCGGCGCGCTCGCTGCGCGACATGGCCGGCAGTACGCGCCTGCGCGAGGAACTCGACCAGCACCTGCAGGGCGGCATCGCCATGCTGCTGGCCCAGTACGGGCTGGCGGTGGCGCGGGTCGACACCCTGGAAGTGCGCCACGATAAATTCGACGCCAACCGTGCCCGTATCGGCAGCCTGTGGCTGGCGGCCGACGAGCGCCACATCGCGGTCGCGCATGCCAAGCAGCTCGACGATCTGTATTCCGAAGAAGAATGGCGGCGCATCCGGCGCCGCGAACAGGAAGCGCGCCTGGCTTACCGGCGCGCCGAGCTGGCCCAGGACGGCAGCCTGGAACGCGCCGCACTCTCGCTCAACAACGCCGAACGCGCGCACGCGATCCGCGCGCGCGAGATCGAGCTGTACGGCCGCATCGTCGAGTCGCGCACGCGCAAGCAGGCGATCGAGCGCGGCGCCATCGACGCCGTCAAGGAACTCGAGCACGAGCTGGCCGCCAAGCGCGGCGCGCGCCTGGACGAAGCCGGGCAGTGGGAACACCTGCGCGAGCTGGCCGCGATCCGCATGCGCACCGAGCTGGAAGTGGCGCGCCAGGACGCGGCCGAGGCACGCACCGTCGCGCAGCAGCGCTTCACCCACCAGCTGCTGCAGCAGCAGATCCGCAACAAGATCGAGCAGGCGAAGGGCATCGAGGATGCGGCCCGGCGCCGCGCCGAGCTGGCGCGCCTGCAGGCCGCCGAGCAGGCCGCCGCCCGCCGCGCCCAGGACATCGACGACGAGGAGCACGCATCCCAGTTCCGGCTGGTGCAGCTGGCCAACCGTGCGCGCGTGCGCGAAGCCGAGCGCGTGCTGGAATGGGAAGAGGCCCAGTTCGGGACGCGCCTGCGCGGCGCCGAGCGCGGCGAGTCGGTCGAGGCCGAGGACGTGCGCCAGCGCATCGAGTCGCTGCGCCGCGCCGGCGGCCAGGCCGAGGCGCTGGCCCAGCACGAGAAGCTGCTGCGCACGATCGAAGCCGATGCCCTGCAGCTGCGCCGCCA
The DNA here is from genome assembly GCA_022701635.1 of Burkholderiaceae bacterium. Classification (GTDB taxonomy): domain Bacteria; phylum Pseudomonadota; class Gammaproteobacteria; order Burkholderiales; family Burkholderiaceae_D; genus Telluria; species Telluria phyllosphaerae. The sequence continues at coordinate 2,414 of JAKOOD010000204.1, forward strand.
GCAAGAGGTGCGCCACGCCGGGCGCGAGGCCGAGTGGCAGCACGAGTTGCGCCGCCTGGCCCAGGAGGCGGAACGCGCGGCTGCGCTCGGCGCGATGGACGACACCGCCAAGCTGGCACTGGCCGACCCGGCCAACGCGGCGCTGCTGGCCGACGTGATGAAGACCCGGGTGCATGCCGGCATGAGCCCGGAGCAGCTGGCGGCACTGGCCGGCGTGGTCGGCGCGGCGCGTGCCGGTGGCGCCGAGGCGCTGCGCCTGGCGCAGCAGCAGGTCGAGGACGAGCGCGTGCGGCGCGAGCGCGAAGTCGACAAGGACCGCCGCCACCAGCTCGACCTGCTGGCGCTGCAGAATGACGTCAACAAGGCGGCGCTGGCATCGCAGGCGCAGCTCGGTATTGGCGTGGCCGCCGCCGGCAAGGTGGGCGGGGCGGACGGGGCCGTGGCGGCCCCTTGCACGCACGCGCACGCGGGCACCGGCGACCGCTTCTGCGGCAGTTGCGGCGCACCCCTGCCGGCCCGGGGATGATGCAGACGGCGCTCGACAAGCTGCGCGAACTGCGCGCGCTGCACGAAGACGGCTTGCTGAGCCGCGAGGAGTTCGAGGGCCGCAAGAACGCGATCCTCGACGCCAGCTATGCGCCGGCGGCGCCATCCGATTTATCCGCCCCCGCCCAGCGCGCCGGCACCGAGATCGGCCTGATGGCCGGCCAGGAAGTCGGCCCGTTCGAGCGCCGCTACCGGCTCGACCGCCTGATCGCCCACGGCGGCATGGGCCAGGTGTGGGAAGCCACCGACCTGGCCACCGAAGCCGAGCTCGGACACAGCGCCCGGGTCGCGCTGAAGATCCTGCCGCCCCAGCTGACCGAGAACGGCGCCCATGCGCGCCTGCTGATCGAGGAAGCGGCGCGGGCGCGCCAGCTGGCGCACGAACACATCGTGCGCGTGTACGACTGGGCCCAGGACCCGGCCACGTCCAGCTACTTCATCATCATGGAATGCCTGGACGGCGAAGACGTCGACAGCCTGCTGGCGCGCGAAGGACCGCTCGGCCTGGAGCGCACGCTGCAGTTGCTGGCGCCGGCCGCCGAGGCGCTCGACCACGCGTGGGAGCGGCACCGCCTGGTGCACCGCGACATCAAGCCGGCCAACCTGTTCCTGACCCGCCGTGGCGAGGTCAAGCTGCTCGATTTCGGCATCGCGGCCAGCGTCCGTGGCGGCGCCGATGCCGACGGCGCCGGCGTGCAAGCGCCGCCCAGTTCCGGCACCGCCGGCTACCGCGCGCCGGAGGCCGGGCGCGACGCCGCGGCGCCGGCCCCGGCGCTGGACGTGTATTCGGTGGCGGTGTTGGTCTATCGGATGGTGGCCGGCCGCTTGCCGTTCGGGCTGCTGCGCGATCCACTGCAGCAGCCGGTACGCCCGGCGGCGCTGAACGATGCGCAGTGGGACGTGCTGCAAGCCGGCTTCGCGCTCGATCCCCAAGCGCGCCCGGCCAGCGTGGGCCTGCTGCTGGCACGCCTGCAGGATGCCACCGGCCCCGGCGCCGCCGAGCTGGCCGAAGAGGAAAGGCAGCGCCGCGACGCCGCGCAGCGCCAGGCGGCCGAGGCGGCCCAGGAAGCCGAGCGCAAGGCCCAGCAGGCAGCGCGCGAGGCGGCGATCCGGGCCGCCGCGGTGGCCGCCGCCAGGGCCGCGGTCGAACGCCAGCGCCGCGAACAGGAAAAGCTGGCGCGCGCGGCGGCCGAGGAAGCGCGCGCGGTACGCAAGGAAACGCTGCGGCGCCAGCTGGCCGAGCGGCGCGAGTTCGAGGTCGAAAAGGCCAGGGCGGCCCAGGAAGAGGCGCAGCGCAAACAGGCGCAGGCGAGGGCCGCCGCGGTCTACCTGGCCGAGCAGAAACGGGCGCGTGCCGAAGAGGCGGCGCGGGCACAGGCGAACGCCGGCGCGGCCGGGGCCGGTGTCGAGGTCGAGGCGCTCGAGGCGCCTATCACGTCATCGGCATCGGCATCGGCATCGGCACCGGCACCGGAACCCGCCGGCCCGGCTGCCGCCGCTGCCGCCACTGCCGGCCCGGAAAGCATCCTGCGCGACCGATTCGTCGCCGCCGACGGCCAGGGTCCGGAACTGGTCGTGCTGCCGACCGGCCGCTTCCAGATGGGCTCGCCCGAGCACGAGCGCAAGATCGCGATGGAAGCCGGCTCGCAGAAGGGCTGGCTGGCGCGCGAGTTGCCGCAGCACTGGGTCGGCATCGAGCGTCCGGTCGCGATGGGAAGATATCCGGTGCTGGTGGAAGAATGGCGCGACTTCGTGCGCGCCACCGGCTGGCGCCCGAGTGGCGACGTCGACTGGAATGCGCCCGGCTTCGCCCAGACCGGGCGCCATCCGGTGGTCGGCGTCAACTGGTTCGACGCCTTGCGCTACGTGCAGTGGCTGTCGCAGGCCACCGGCCGCAGTTATCGCCTGCCGAGCGAGGCGGAATGGGAATACGCCTGCCGCGCCGGCACCCGCACCGCCTTCAGCTGCGGCGACACGATCGGCCCGGAGCAGGCCAACTACGACGGGAATTTCACCTACAACGGCGGGCCGCGCGGCGCTTACCGGCGCGGGACCACGCCGGCCGGCATATTCGCCCCGAACGCCTGGGGCCTGCACGACATGCACGGCAACGTGTGGGAATGGGTGCAGGATGTGGTGCACGACAACTACGAAGGCGCGCCGCTGGACGGCAGCGCCTGGGAAACCGGTGGCGACGGCGCGCGCCGCATCCTGCGCGGCGGCTCCTGGCTGTACAACCCGCGCTACCTGCGCTCGGCGCTGCGCAACGGTTTCTCGGCCGTGCTGTCCAACGATATCGTCGGGTTCCGCGTGGTGCGCGAGCTGCACTAGCCCGCGCGCCACTCGATGCCCGGGTAGACCGTCAGGCAGCCAGCGCCAGGCGGCCGCCGTGCGCCGCCGCGCTGCGCGCGGCCGCAGGTGCATGGCCATGGTCCTGGTCGAGGCGGAAGGTGCCGACCATCTCGCCGAGTGCATGCGCCTGGTCCTGCAGCGAGGCGGTGGCCGCGGCCGCTTCCTCGACCAGGGCCGCGTTCTGCTGCGTGGACTGGTCCGCCTGCACCACGGCCTTATTGATCTGCTCGATGCCGGCGCTCTGCTCGGCGCCGGCCGCCATGATCTCGGCCATGATGTCGGTGACGCGCGCCACGCTGGCCACGATCTCGTCCATCGTGTTGCCGGCCTGGTCGACCAGCCCGGCGCCGGCGTCGACGTTCGCCACCGACGCCGTGATCAGTTCCTTGATTTCCTTGGCCGCTGCCGCCGAGCGGTGCGCCAGGTTGCGCACTTCGCCCGCCACCACCGCGAAGCCGCGGCCCTGTTCGCCGGCGCGGGCCGCTTCCACCGCCGCGTTCAGCGCCAGGATGTTGGTCTGGAAGGCGATGCCGTCGATGACCGAGATGATGTCGACGATGCGCTTGGACGAATCGTTGATCGAGCCCATGGTCTCGACCACCTGCGACACCAGCTGGCCGCCGCGCACCGCGACTTCCGACGCCGACACCGCCAGCTGGTTGGCCTGGCGCGCGTTGTCGGCGTTGTGACGCACGGTCGAGGTCAGCTCTTCCAGCGCTGAGGCGGTTTCTTCGAGGCCGCCGGCCTGCTGCTCGGTGCGGTTCGACAGGTTCAGGTTGCCGGCCGCGATCTCGCTGCTGGCGGCGGCGATCGAGGCGCTGCTGTTGCGCACGCTGCGCACGGTGGTGGCCAGATGGCTCTGCATGTCGGCGAGGCCCTGCAGCAGCTTGCCCATCTCGTCGCCGCGGTCGATCGTGACCGGCGTCGACAAGTCGCCCTTGGCCATCGCATCGAAGTGGACCAGTGCCTGGTCGAGCGGACGCATGATGGCGCGCAGCAGCGATACCGACGACGCGATGATCAGCAGCGCGCCGAGCACCACGGCGCCGATGGCCAGGTGCATCTGGCGGTCGCCCATGCTGACGCTGCCTTCGAACGCGGTCTTGGCGGCGGCGACCTGGTAGTCGTCGAGCTTGGTCGAGGCGGTGTTGTAGTCGCCGAAGGTCGCCGTCAGCTTTTTCATGAACAGCGTTTCCAGCGTCGCGGCGTCCTGCGCCTGCACCGCGCGGGTCACCGCCTCGATGGTATCGACATAGGCCTTGCGCTGCTCGGCCAGGGTCTTGACCAGCACCGTTTCCTCGTCGCTGCGCGGCATGGCCTGGTATTGCTGCCAGGTCTTGTCCGAATCGGCCATGAAGCCTTGCATGCGCGAGATGGTCTTGGCGACGTCGGGCGCATCCGGGTGCAGCACGGCGCGGTCGAGTACGAAGCGGGCGCGTGCCAGCCAGTTCTTGGAATTGTTCAGGGCAATGCTGGACAGCAGCTGGTTGGAGTACACCTGTTCGAGCGAGCGCTGGGTCGCGCGCATGCCGTTGATGCCGATCAGGCCAGTTGCCACGATGATCAGGCCGAGCAGGGCCATGGTTGCGATGAGGCGAATGCGGAGGGTCAATTTGGTTGTCATACCAGGAGGCAGTGAAGAGGTTGGGCGAACTCTACCGTCCAACTTTCCGGAATTCAACAAAATGGTGAAATTTGTTGCCCCATGGATACATGGTACGAAGAATTACAAAGTAAAGGGGCAAGGCGTGCTACGAAATGACAATGCTGTGGAAAGTGGCATCATCGAGGCCTCGGGCATCCCTGTTCATGGCAGGACTGCGAGGTGTGACATGCATATCCCGGAGAACATCCGGATCCCCGTCATCGTGTTCGGGCTGCAGGCGGCCCTGCTGGCGGGCGCGGCGCTGGTGTTCCTGATACTGGTCTTGGACTAAGCCGGAACGGTATCTGGCCGCCTCAGGCGTTCAGCAGTGCCGCGGCCATGGTGTGGCGGCGCTCGCCGTGGTGCGCGTCTTCGGGGCGCGGCCGCGCTGTAAAGCGTACGCGGCCGTGAAACCCGGCCAGGCGCTCGAGCGCGCTCGCCGGTGTCAGCGGCGTTTCCTGGCCGCCGGCCTGGTCGAGGTGCCAAAATCCGCCATGGCGGTGGAACAGCAGCGGCATGGCGGCGGCGCGCGGCAGTGCCGGCGCGCGATTGCCTTCGGCACCGGGCGGCGCCGGCCTGCGTTCGGGCGCCAGCAGCATGAAGCATTCGGCGGCGCCGCCCGCATCCACGCGGTGCAGCACCAGCGCGTGGTCCAGCAGCGCCGTCACCACCAGCGTCACCACGCCGCGGATGCTGGCCGTCAGGTCGATGCGCATGCCGAGCCGCAGCGGCACCGGCTTGTGCTTGCCGGGCCAGACGCCGTCCAGCAGCAGGCCGTAGCGCGACACGTCCTCGATCTCGAAACCGTGGCGCCCGGCGCGGATGACGGCATGGCGCCCGGACAGCCGGCGCGTCAGGCCGCCGGCGTCGGGTCCGTGCTCGCCGTGGTGCTGCAGCAGCAGGTCGGCCTCTGCATGCGCCGCCTCGAAGCGCCCCAGCACGCACTCTTCGAGCGCGAACAGGCGCAGGTGGCGCGGGAAGGCCGCATCCGGCTCGGTTTGCACCAGGCAGGCACTGGAGGCCGGGCAGGGGTGGGCGGACGGCGCCGCCGGCAGGTCGATCTCGACCAGGTCCTCGTCCCAGGCCAGCGTCGGCAGCGCCAGGTTGACCTTGCCGCCGCCGTTGTCGCCGCTGAAGGCGGCAAAGTCGAGCTGGGCGATTGAGGCGTTGCGCGCCTGGACGTCGATGTCGAGCGTGCCGCCGGCGGCCGGACTCTGGGCCAGACCCTGCAGGCGTGTGATGGCGCCGTCGTCGGCGTGGATGCGGACGTTCTTGTGGGTCGACAGGAAGGTCTGGTGGATGTCACCGAGCGTGGCGTCCGGGCGCGGCACCAGCAGCACCAGGGTCGCGGCCCAGGCGCGCGCGGCGCCGCCGGCAAAGGCTTGCGCATGCACCTCGGCGTCGATACGGTACTGGCCGTGCTCGCGCCCGCGCGAGGAAAACTCGATGAACAGCGGTCGCCAGTCGCCGCCCGGCCCGCGCCGGAAGAGCATGCGCGCGCCGCTGTCGGCCAGCAGGTCCGATTGCAGCAGCAGCGCCAGTTCGGCCGGCGCCTCCGGCGGCATGCCGCGCAGCTCCAGCTTGACCGCATGGCGGCCGCCGGCGGCGCGCGGGTCGTAGCCGCTGACGTGCAGGTGCGGCCGCGGCGCCGGCACGGCATGCGCCGCCGCGGCCGCGCGGATGGCACCGGCGTTGCCGCGTGCGCTGCGCAGTTCGCGGATCATGTCGTAGCTGGGCGTCTCGAAGGCGTCGGCGGCCGCGCCGGCCGCGGGTTGGTCCTGCGGCTGGGCGTGGCCGTGCGCGCACTGCGACTCGCCGGGCAAAACCCAGTGGGTGCAGTGCGGATGGTCGGGGCTGGCGCAGCGGTGCATGGTGGCGGGTTGTTAGACGATAAACGGATGTGGCTCGAGCATAGGCGATTCTACCGGCAAGCGGCGCCCGCCTTGCCCGCGGCTGAGCACATTTCGCAATATTTTTTGCTGAATAGCACCGGTTTGCGACGCATCAGGCCAGCGGTAGTGCGGTTTCGTCGCGCGCGCCGCCGTCCGGCGTGCGCAGCAGGATCGCGCTGACATTGTCCGGATAGAAGAATGCCGCCGGATGGGCGTTGTAGGCGGCCACCAATGCACCCAGCATGGTGGCGGCATCGGCGCGCCCACCCAGCAGCTGCGGCCACTGGGCCGCCCAGCCGTACGGATCCGAACACGACCACAGGCCGTCGGTGGCCAGCAGGTAGGAAGCGCCCGGCACCAGGCGCAGTGCGCGGCGGTCGGGCAGGTGCGCCAGCCAGGCCGGCAGGCGCTGCGGCGTCAGTTCGAACAGCGGGTCCTGCAGGCGCATCGGATCGGCGAAGGCATTGCCGAGGATGAAGGCCTGGGATACCTGCGGGCGGTGTTCGCCATGCACCTGCTGCCACCAGTGCGCTTCCTGCAGCTGCCCGGCCATCGCCAGCGCCGTGGCCGGGACGTGGTCGATCGTCAGCGGCGCCACCCGCGCGCGCGTGATCTCGTACAGGCGCGAATCGCCGACGTGGTACAGCAGCGGATCGGCGCCGGGCGGCAGTTCGAGCATGGTCAGCGTGGTGCCGGGGCGCGGGCCGTCGTCGAAGCGGGCGTCGGCGAAATGCCGCTGCAGGTCGGCGTGCAGGGCATCCAGGCGCTGCGCCAATGCGGCCGCGTCGGTGCACGGCGGCAGGGCCAGCAGGCCGGCCACCACGGCTTCGGCGGCCTCGCGTCCGTGGCCGTGGCCGCCCATCCCGTCCAGCACCGCCAGGCGCGCATGGCCGCGCGGCCAGCCGGGCAGGCGGCGTCGCACCGGCGCCTGGCCGTGCAGCCAGACGGCATTGCCGTCGTGGTCGACCAGCAGCAGGTTGTCCTGGTTTTCCGTGCGCAGGCGCGGGCCGGCGCCGAGGCGCGAACAGGCGGCGACGTCGAGCTCGCCGAAGCGCAGGCCGTGGAGGATATCGGAGGCGGTTGGAAGCGGCATGCTGTTACTTTAACCGATGGCGGCGTTGCGGTGGCCGGACTTCAGGCGCGCACGCAGGCGGCCGCGTCGCGTGCCTCGCGTGCGTTGGGTGCGTCGGGTGCGGCGCCGGCGGCACACTCGGGCGGCAGGGATTCGAAGCGCATGTCGTCCAGCTGGGCGCACAAATCGGGGTCGCCGCGCACCACGGCGCCGCGCTCGATCACGCACTGTTCGACCGGGTCGTTCGGCATGGCCGGGTTCTCGACCCGTACGACGCGGCCCGCGGCGTAGTGGACGATCGTCAGCGTTACCCAGCCGTCGACGGCCTGGGCCCACAGCGTCTGGCAGCCGTCGTAGGCCGGGCCAATGGCGGGCGTGCGCGGGTAGACTTTCAACAGCATGCCCATATGATGGTCGACGCCGGCGTCCGGCGGCGGCACGGCCAGGCCACAGTTCGGGGCGGCACCCGCGGCGGCGTGCAGGGCCAGCGCCAGCAGGGGAAGGGAGCGGATCAGGGGGGATGGAAGGCCGGGCATAAGCATGGATTGTACCGCGCTGCCACCCTGTGCTAAGTTAACCGACAATCATCACGCCAGATGCCCGCCGGATGCCCGCCGGATTGCCCGCCATGCTGATCCGCCCGCTCGAAGACGCCGACCTCGCCGCCGCCGCGGCACTGCTGCGCCGCGCGGCCGAAGAATTCATCCTGCACGAATCGACGCCGCAGGATGCCGCCGCTTTCCTGGTGGACCAGGGCGAGGCCGCGCTGCGCAGCCGCGTCGCCTCGGGCTACGTCTACCACGTGGCGCTGGTCGACGGCGAGCTGGCCGGGTTCGTCGGCGTGCGTGAACGCAGCCATGTGTACAGCCTGTACGTCGACAAGCGCTACCAGCGCCGCGGCATCGGCCGCGCCTTGTGGGAGACCGCGCGCGCCGCGGCGCTCGACGGCGCTTCGGACCATCCCGGCGTGTTCACCGTGAACGCCTCCAACTACGCCGTGCCGTCCTACCTCGCGCTCGGTTTCGAGCGGACCGCGCCGATGCAGGTGTCGATCGTGCGCTACAACCCGATGCGTTTCGTCCCGTCCTGAGCGTCCCGGGAGCGCCGTTCGTCGGCGCGCCGCAGCCACAGGCTGCTGGCCCAGCCTTCACGTGCCTGGCCGTCCACGCGCGCGCGCACCTGCCACCAGTCGCCGTCGGCGGCGCCGGTGGCGGTCACCAGGGTGCCGGCGCGCAGCACGGCGGTCCGCTGCGCCCGTACGCCGTGGGCGTCACGCAGGTTCAGATCGTCGACCACCAGGTAGCGGCCGCCGGGCGCCGGTTGCGCGCCATGGGCATCCCGCGCTACCGGCGCCGCCGCGCGCAGCGGCGTGGTGACGGCGGTCGCGGGCAGCCAGGCCGAGAACAGCAGGCCGAAGGCCAGCGTGCCGCCGGCCAGCACGCCGAGCGCACGCAGGTTGGGACGGCGCCACCAGGCGCGCGGCGTCAGCCAGGCGGCCAGCAGCAGCTTCAGCGCCAGGGCCGCGCCCCAGGCCGCGATGTGACTGAAGTCCATCTCAGGCATCGAAGCGCAGCACGTAATGGCCGGCCACCAGGTGGTGCCCGGCCGGCAGCGTATAGGGCGCGTCCGCCGTGGCCTCGCCGATCGCCGCCACGAAGTTGAGGTCCGGGTCGAGGTGGTACAGCGCCTGGGTCGGACTCAGGCGTGCGATGCGGTAGCCGTCGGCGACGGGTTCGAAGCTGAAGGCGCTGCGCGACAGGCCGAGCCGGTCGGCGCTCGACGCTGCGGCCCCGGCGGCGTGGCGCAGGAAGCGCGGCGAATCGAGCACGCGCAACGCGGCCAGTACCGGCGTGCTGCGTCCGAATACCTGGCGCACGCCGGGCGCGACCGGCAGGGCCGGCGGCTGCGGCAGGCGCAGCAGCGCGCAATAGCGGTCGGCCATCGCCGGGGCGGGGGCCAGCAGGTCGAGCGCGGTGTGGTCGACCGGGCGGAAGCTGGCCGGCACGCTGATCGCCTCGCGGCCGGCGGCGGTGATCGCGTGCAGCGTGTCACCGTCGTCGACGGCGAAGCGGATGACGCTGCCGGCGGCCGAGGGCGCCAGCGCGCGGTCGAGGCCGATCTCCAGCGCCTGGGCACCGGTCTCGCGGTAGCGCGACAGGCGCGGCAGGGCCAGTGCCGCCAGCGC
>JAKOOD010000216.1 GCA_022701635.1 Burkholderiaceae bacterium
CCACCGCCCTGCCTTGGATCGCGACTACGCCGAATCAGTGCGAGGTTGCGCCGCGCTGGCTCTGGATGCCACCCTGGGTCTGGCCCGGCTGGATCGATTGGCGCGCGCTGCCGTCGCTACCGGTATAGCCGTTCTCGCTGCCGCTGTCGGCACGTGACTGGCGGCCGGCGCCGTCGCCGTTGCCGTCACGCGCGAACGGATCCGCGTACTGGCGCACGGTTTCCTGCTGGGCGCGCAGGCCGCGTTCGGTCTGCTCGCTGGCGTCGCGCGCCACTTCGTCGGCCAGCGCACGTGCGGTACGGCTGGTGTTCTGCACGTGCTGCTCGGTCACGCGGGCCACTTCCACCTGGGCATCGGCAGCCAGGCGGGTGATGTGCTGCTGGTAGGCACGCAGCTTGTCGCTGGCCGGCTGGGCACGCGAGGTGGCGGCGCTCAGCAGTTCCGACTGGCGGTCGGCGCTCAGCACCTGCTTCCCGGCCAGGGTGGTTTCTTCCAGCATGGTCTGGGTCAGCTGGATGTTCAGGTCGATCATTTGCTGGAAAGTGCGGAACATCGACTTCGACAGGTCGTTCAGGAAAGCGGTCTGGGCATCGACGTGGGTACGCACTGCAGGGTTCACGGCTTGCGGATACGGAAACATGGGTGTGCCTCGCTAAGTGAATGGTTGGAATTGGGCGGCGCCGCCTGATCGCCGCAGGTTTCGCTGCAGCGCCGCATACGGCTGCGACGAAGCTCACAGACTACGGGCAACAGACTATTCACCTTTGATATGCGCCAAGGGTGCCGGCCTTGCATTGGAAGGAATCACCATGGCTGGCGCGATAATTGCATGGGTTCAATTTCCTGCATTTCAAAGGAGCGTGCCGTGTTTCTGCCCAATGATGTGATCGAGTACTTTGCACCGCAGCGCACCGTGCGCGTGCTGTGGATCGACCGTGCGCGCGCACTGGTATATACCTTCGAGCTCGGCCAGCCCTATGCCCAGCCGCAGGCCGCGACGCTGCAGTCGGTGGCCGGCGAGGTGCTGGCGCGGCGTGCCCGCCTGCTGCTGCACGATCCGTATGCCGCCCCGCCGCCGGCGCCGCTGCTGCCGCAGAAGCACCGCGACCTGCAGGCGCGGGCCTGGGCCATCGTGCACAGCCTGCAGGCCGAGGTGCCGGCGCTGTACGAAGCGCGCGAGCGCGCCGCACTGGTGGCACGCTGCGCCGAGACGCACGGCGTGTCGCGCCCCAGCGTACTGCGCTACCTGCGCCGTTTCTGGGAGCGCGGCCAGACGCCCGACGCCCTGCTGCCCGACTACGGCAACTCGGGTGCGCGCGGCAAGACCCGCGGCGCCAACGAAGGGGTCAAGCGCGGGCGCCCGCCCAAGGCCGGCCAGCCGCCCGGCCTGAACATCGACGCCGCCACGCGTGCCACCTTCCGCACCGCCGCGACGCGCTACCGCGTCACCCATCCCGCCTTTTCGCGGCGCGGCGCCTACCGCCAGATGCTGGACGAGTTCTACCGCGACCGGGAACCCGGGGCCGTACCCAGCTTCGGCCAGTTCAGCTACTGGCTGGACAAGGACGGCAGCGGGACGGCCGAACGGCAACGCTGACCAGTCGAGTGCATATCAGGGCGGGTGTGGTGCGTTGCACCATGCCCGCCCTGCCATCATCTTCTGCCTTCATCGCCGGCCTGCTTTCATGTCAGGCCAGCCGGGCGCCTAGTGCGCGGACGCGCCACGTCCCGCCTGCCCCGCCGCCTGCTTGTCGGCGCCCAGCACCGGCTGGCCCCCGATGCTGCTTTCACTGTTCCCCAGCGACATGCCCGACTGCCCGTTCGGCGTGCCCGCGCGCGCCTGTGCATGGCCGTCGCGGATGAACGGATCGGTGAACTGGCGCGCGGTTTCCTGCTGGGCGCGCAGGCCGCGTTCGGTCTGCTCGGTGGCGTCGCGCGCCACCTCGTCGGCCAGCATGCGGGCGGTACGGGCCGTGGTCTGCCCGTGCTGTTCGGTCACGCGGGCCAGCTCGACCTGGGTGTCGGCTGCCAGGCGCGTGATGTGCTGCTGGTGCGTGCGCAGCTTGTCGCTGGCCGGCTGGGCACGCGAGGCGGCCGCCCCCAGCACCTCCGACTGGCGGTCGGCACTGACCATCTGCTTGCCGATCATCGCCGTCTCTTCCAGCATGGCCTGGGTCAGCTGGATGTTGAGGTCCATCATCTGCTGGAAGGACCGGAAGATCGACTTCGACACGTCATTCATATAGGCGGTCTGGGCGTCGATGTGGGAACGCATGGCCGGATTCACGGCATGTGGAAATGGATACATGATTCACCTCGCTGTCATGAGTGGATGAAAAACCAAATAAACGGTTTATTGACATACAGCAGCGGCCTGCCGCAGTAATCATTGCGCTGCGTCACTACGCCGTATGGTAGGGCGTGCATGCGGTGCACAACACGAAGCAGACTACGGTGGATGAGTTCGCCACCCTTGATATGGATCAAATGCGCAAGGCTTGTTTATTGAAAAAGCTCAGCCGCTAGTCGTGCCGCATTGGAAGCCGCC
>JAKOOD010000255.1 GCA_022701635.1 Burkholderiaceae bacterium
GCATCGGTAGCGTGGCCCTGCAGCCAGTCGCGCAAGCCGCTCACCGGCAAGGTCCAGCCCAGCGTCTGGGTGGTCAGCGTGTCAATGTCGGCGGCGCTGCGCGTCTTGCCGTCGTTCAGCGTCAGCGTGGCGGCCTGGGGCGTGACATGGAGTACGGCCTGGGTCTGGCGCAGCGGCCCGAAGATTTCCACGTCGATGCTGCCCGGACGCTGGGTCCAGGTATAGGCACCATTCAGGCGTTGCGGCTGCCCATCCTTCTGGTAAGTCACCGCCAGTTTGCCGCTGAGGTCGATGGTATCGCGGTAGGCCGCCACCGGAACGTTGGGCACCGGCAGGCTGGGGCCGGACGTGGCGCAGCCGGCCAGGACGGCGCTGAGCGCCAAAACAGGCAGCAAACGAAGGGAGGAATGGATCTGCATCTTGATAGGAGGGGTTCTCAACAATGAGAACCGGCGGACAAGGCCGCCGGTCCGTTCGGTTTGGCGAAATTTATTTCAAATCGATACGCGCAGGCGGGTCAGCGTGCTCTTCAGGGCATCGTTGCGCGGGTCCTTGGCCTTGGCTTCGCGCCACAGCTTGCGGGCATCTTCCTGCTGGCCCATCTTCCACAGCACTTCGCCGAGGTGGACCGCGATTTCCGGATCGTTGCGCAGCGCATAGGCCTTGCGCAGATGGGCGGCGGCTTCGGTCAGGTTACCCATCCGATATTGCACCCAGCCCATGCTGTCCATGATGAAGGGATCGTTGGGCGCCATGCCGAGCGCTTTCTGGATCAATTCATGGGCTTCCTTGAGGCGCACGTTGCGCTCCGCCAGCGAATAACCGAGGGCGTTGTAGGCATGCTGGTTATCGGGCACCTTGGCGATCACCTGGCGCAGCGATTTTTCCATGACGTCGATCTTGCCGAGCTTTTCGGCCATCAGCGCGTAGTCGTACAGGAAATCCATGTTATCCGGGAAGCGCTTGACGCCGTCCTGCATCAGCTTGAAGGCGTCCTGGTTCTTGCCGGCGTCGCGCAGGAGCTGGGCATCAACCAGCACCACCTGCGCCTGCTCGGCCTTGTCGAGCGGCTGCAGCGTCGCCAGCTGCTTGCGCGCCGCGGGTAGGTCGCCGCCCTTGGCCAGCAGCTGGGCGCGGCGCAGGGCGACGCTGAGCTGGACTTTCGGATCGTCGCTGTCCATGCGGTCGAGCCAGTCGGTGGCGGCCTTGAGGTCGCCGCGCTCCTCGGCCAGTTGCGACAGGATCAGGAGCGCCTTGGTCGGATCGTTCTCCTGGTCCGGGGTCTTGTCGGTGACGTCGACGAAGCGCGTGAAGTAGCCCTCGGCGCCGCGCGCATCGTTCAGCTGCATCGACAGCACGCCCAGCGCATACAGGGTGGCCGGATCGTTCGGCCGCGACTTGTCGAGCACCAGGAATTCCTTGCGTGCGGCGTCGAACTGCTTGTTGTTGACCAGCAGGCGCGCATAGGCGGTGCGCACTTCGCGCGCCTCCGGGTGGGCCGCCAGGAAGTCCTGCAGGATCTTCGTAGTACGGGCTTCGTCTTCGGTGACCTGGGCCAGGGTCAGGACCGCGATTTCGGAATCCGGCTTGATCTGGAGCGCGGTCTGCGCTTCGCGCACGGCATCCTGCTTGGCGCCCTTGGCCAGTGCGGCCTGGGCCAGCACCACATGGGTTTCCATCATGTTGCCGTAGGGCGCGACCAGGCGCTGCAGCATGGCGATGGCGGCATCCTTGTCGCGCGCGCGCAATACCAGCTGCTGCATCTGGAACATCACCAGGCCGCGAGCGCCGGGCGTGGCCTCGGCCAGGCGCTGGGTCAGGAGTTTTTCTGCTTCGGCCAGGTTGTCGGACAGGATCACCAGCCCCAGATAGTACTGGTTGGCCTCATCGGAGCCGGGGGCGTAGTCGCGCCACAGGCGCACCGCGGCGAGGGCGTCGTCGGGTTGCTTGGCCGACAGCGCCATCTCGGCGGCCCGCTTGGCCAGGCGTGGATCCTTGGTCTGCTGCGCCAGGCTCATCATGGTGAGGTAGGGCCCCTGCCAGTCGCCGTTCTTGAATGCCATTTCGGCTTTCAGCAACTGCTGCATCATGGCGCTGGTCATTTGCACGTTCGGCAGCTTGTCCTCGCTCTGCTCGGCCGGCGGCACGGGCGTGCCGGCCTTGGCCTCGGCGGCGGCCAGCGGCTGGTCCGACGTGTCCTGCGGCGGCTGCTTGGGTGTGGCAGCACAGGCCGACAACAATGCGGAGAGAGTTACAATGGCGAAAGCGTTTTTCAAGGCACATCCCACGTCAAAAAGATTGTCCGATTCTACGCCGAACGCCTGCCGCGCGTACGAGACCGCAACACGTTTTTACATTCCTGTCATCTTTTCTTTCCATCGCTCATGCCTGAACTCCCGGAAGTCGAAGTCACCCGGCGCGGCGTCGCGCCGCACCTGGAAGACCGTATCGTCGAAGACGTCATCCTGCGCCGCGACGGTTTGCGCTGGCCCTTCCCGCCCGACCTGCCCGCCTTGCTGAAAGGACGGCGCATCCTGTCCACGGGCAGGCGCGGCAAATATCTTTTGATTAATTTCGAGCACGGCGTGCTGATCGTCCACCTCGGCATGTCCGGCCATCTGCGCGTGCTGTCGGAGGGCATCGAGTTGAAGAAGCACGACCATTTCGACCTGATTGTCAGTGGCGGCCCGGAAGGCCGGCGCGTGCTGCGCCTGCACGACCCGCGCCGTTTCGGCGCCGTGCTGTGGCATGCCCACGACGATGGCGAACTCGAGCAGCACATCCTGCTGCGCGGCCTCGGCGTCGAACCCTTGATCGACGGTTTCGACGGTGCCCTGCTGTACCGCGAGACGCGCAAGCGCAATGCCCCGATCAAGCAGGTGTTATTGAGCGGCGACATCGTGGTCGGCGTCGGCAATATCTACGCCTGCGAAAGCCTGTTCCGGGCCGGCATCAGTCCGAAGACGGCGGCCTCGCGCATCAGCCGCGCCCGCTACGACAAGCTGGCCGAGGCGATCCGCGACATCCTCGCTGCCGCCATCGTCCAGGGCGGCAGCACCTTGCGTGACTTTATTGCGGTAAATGGTCAATCTGGATATTTCCAGCAGACATATTTCGTCTATGATCGTGCAGGAGTGCCTTGCCGCAACTGCGGAACGCCGATACGCCAGATCAAGCAGGGCCAGCGCTCCACCTTCTACTGCGCCGTTTGCCAGCGCTAGGGCCTGTCGAGACAACACCACGGTCAACGATCATGCAAGATCTACAACAATATAGTGCGTGGCGCGAACGCGTCGCCACGGCGCTGGAACAGTACCGCAGCTGGGTGCAGGCGGCCGAGCTGCTGGATGCCGAGGCCGGCCAGCGCCTGGCGCGCGCGCTGGCGCGGGTGCGCGACGACCGCCTGTCGGTCGCCTTCGTGGCCGAGTTCTCGCGCGGTAAATCCGAGCTGATCAATGCGATCTTCTTTGCCGACTATGGCCAGCGCATCGTGCCGTCCAGCCCGGGCCGCACCACCATGTGCCCGACCGAGCTGGCCTGGGACCCTGCCCTGGCACCGTGCATCCGCCTGCTGCCGATCGAGACCCGCGCCGCGCACCTGGCGACAAGCGACTACCGCGACGACCCGGCCGCCTGGACCGTGCTGCCGCTCGACCTCGATGCGCCCGAGCGCATGATCGACACCTTCAAGCAGGTCAGCCTGACGCGCCGCGTACCCCGGGACGAGGCAGCCGGATTCGGCCTGTACGACGCCGAGGATCCCGACCTGGCGGCCACCGTGGGCGACGACGGCCTGGTCGAGATCCCGCAGTGGCGCCACGCGCTGATCAACTTCCCGCACCCGCTGCTGCAGCAGGGCCTGGTGATCCTCGACACGCCCGGCCTGAACGCCATCGGCACCGAGCCGGAACTGACGCTGAACCTGATCCCGAATGCGCACGCGGTGCTGTTCGTGCTGGGCGCCGAGACCGGCGTGACCAAAAGCGATATCGAGGTCTGGCGCACCCACATCGGCGCAGAATCGGGAAACAACGCCGGAAGAATCGTGGTGCTGAACAAGATCGACGCCATGTGGGACGAGCTCAAGTCGCCGCAGGAGAACGACGCCGCGATCGCGCACCAGCAGGCCAGCGTGGCCCAGCTGCTGGGCGTGGCGGACACCCAGGTGTTCCCGGTCTCGGCCCAGAAAGCGCTGGTCGGCAAGATCAACGGCGACATGGCGCTGCTCAAGAAGAGCCGCCTCGGCCGGCTCGAGACCGCGCTGTTCGACGAACTGGTGCCCGCACGCCAGGACATCCTGCGCGGCCAGCTGCGCCAGGACATGGACCTGCTGCTGGCCGGCCAGCAGGCGCTGCTCGGCACCCGCATCCGCGACCTGGTCGAGCAGCGGCAGGAACTGCAAGGCCTGCGCGGCAAGAACCAGGGCGTGATCACCCACATGATGCGCCGCGTAGAGATGGAAAAGAAGGAATTCGACGCCAGCCTGTTCAAGCTGCAGGGCACGCGCGCCGTGTTCACGACCCTGTCGACGGAGCTGTACAGCAGCATCGGCATGGACGTGGTGCAGGGCCAGGTCGACGCCGTGCGCGCCGCCATGCAGGCCGCGCGCTTCGGCACCGGCACCCGTCCGCCGGTGCGCGCCTTCTTCGAAGCGGTACGCGCCAACCTGGACGCGTCGAGCGCCAAGATCGGCGAGATCAACGCCATGATGGATTCGATGTACCGCAAATTCTCGGCCGAACACGGCTTGAGCATGGCGGTGCCGATGCGGCTGTCGCTGCAGCGTTATCGCGAAGAGATCGACGCCATCGAAACCATCTACATGAAACAGTTCGGCACCGCGACGCTCTTGATCACCAGCCGCGGCACGCTGCTCGAGCGCTTCTTCGACTCGATCGCCTCGCGCGTGCGCCAGAGCTTCCGCGCGGCGAACGCCGACATCGAAGCCTGGCTGAAGGTGATCATGGCGCCGCTGGAAGCGCAGATCCGCCAGCACCGCGAGCAGCTGCGCGGACGCCAGACCTCGATCCAGCGTATCCTCGAGGCCACCGACACCCTGGAACAGAAGATCGCCGCCTTCGACGCCGCCCAGCAGGACCTCGAGAAGGTCAAGGGCCGCCTCAGCGGGCTGTCCGGCGCCGTCACGCGCGCGCTGGACGCCGACCTCCCCCAACTGGAAGCTGCATGAAACGCCTCACCGAATTCGAACTCTCAGAACTGGAAGACCCGAGCTTTTCGCGCGCCGTCGTCGACTGGCAAAAGCAGCACGGGCGCCACGCCCTGCCCTGGCAGAACACGCGCGACGCCTACCGCATCTGGCTCTCCGAGATCATGCTGCAGCAAACGCAAGTGACGGCGGTGCTCGGCTATTACGCGCGCTTCCTGGAGCGCTTCCCGACCGTCGTCGCGCTGGCCGAGGCGCCGCTGGAAGACGTGATGGCGCACTGGAGCGGCCTCGGTTACTACACCCGCGCGCGCAACCTGCACGCCTGCGCCAAGCGCGTGGTCGAGCAGTACGGCGGCGTGTTCCCGTCCGACCCGGCGCTGCTGGCCGAGCTGCCCGGCATCGGCCGCTCGACCGCCGCCGCCATCTCCGCCTTTTCCAGCGGCCCGCGCGCCGCGATCCTGGACGGTAACGTCAAACGCGTGTTCGCGCGCGTGTTCGGCGTCGACCAGTATCCGGGCCTGAAACCGGTCGAAGACGCGCTGTGGCGCCGCGCCGAAGCGCTGACCCCGGCGGATGGCGGCATCGAAGCCTACACGCAAGGCTTGATGGACCTGGGCGCCACGCTGTGCACGCGTTCGCGTCCCGACTGCGAGCGTTGCCCGCTGCAGGCGCGGTGCGTGGCCTACGCCACCGGCCGCACGGCCGAACTGCCGGTGCGCAAACCGAAAAAGGACACGCCGGAAAAGCGCGCGCTGATGCTGGCCGTGGTCGAGGGTGGCCAGGTGCTGCTGCAGCAGCGGCCGGCATCCGGCATCTGGGGCGGCCTGCTGTCGCTGCCGGAATTCGACGGCCATGTCGGCGTCGACGAGGCCGAGGATGCCGACGTGGCGGTGCTGGCGAATGCCGCCGGCGAGTTCGGAACGGTCGACGAGGTGGAGCCGCTGCTGCCGCTGGTGCATGGTTTTACCCATTACAAGCTGCACATACAACCGTTCCGGGTCGGCCTGGCCAGGCGCGCCGAGACGCCGGCCGGGCATGCATGGTGGGACCTGGCGAATATCGATGCCGCGCCCCTGCCGGCGCCGGTGAAGAAGCTGCTGGGACAGTTGGCGGCGCCGACGCTGTTCGGCTGAACGGCGATGGCACGCGCCGACCGCTTGCTCGCGCTGCTGCAGGCGCTGCGCCGGCACCGCTATCCGGTCACCGGCGAGGCGCTCGCCGCCCAGCTGTCGGTCAGCCTGCGCACGCTGTACCGCGACATCGCCATCCTGCGCGGGCAAGGTGCCCATATCGAAGGGGAAGCCGGACTGGGTTATGTGCTCAAGCCGGGCTTTTTGCTGCCGCCCCTGATGTTCACCCGGGAGGAGATCGAGGCGCTGGTGCTGGGCGGGCGCTGGGTTGCGCAGCACGGCGACGCGGTGCTCGGCGCCGCTGCGCGTGAGGCCGTCGATAAGATCGCCGCCGTCCTGCCGGAAGCGCTCCGGCGCAATCTCGACGGCACCGGCCTGCTGGTGGCCCGCCCAAGTGCGGATGCGCCGGCGGCGCCGGACATGGGTCCGATCCGCGTCGCCATGCGCGACGAATGCAAGCTGGTACTGGACTACCGCGACGCCGGCGGTGCCACCTCGCAACGCACGGTCTGGCCCGTCGCGATCGGCTTCTTCGAGCAGACTCGCATCCTGGTCGCCTGGTGCGAGCTACGCCAGGCGTTCCGTCATTTTCGCCTCGACCGCATCGCGGCGCTGGAAGTGAGCGCCGCACGCTACCCGCGCCATCGCCAGGCCCTGCTGCAGGCATGGCATGCCAGCGAAGGCATTCCCGAACAGTGACATGGCCGCCGCAGGCTGCTGACAGAAACTGACAGTCGCCGCCCCTACACTGGCCGCTCTGTCAACCACTGAAGGAGCACGCCATGTTAAGCCCGCAATACACCATCCTCTATGTCGCCGATCCCGCCGCCAGCGCGCGCCTGTATGCCGGCCTGCTTGGCGCCGAAGCGATGGAAGTCATGCCGACCTTTTCCCTGTTCGCCCTGGAAAATGGCCGCATGCTCGGCCTGTGGGCGCGCGACAGCGTGCGGCCGGACGGCGACCTCAAAGGCAGCGCCAATGAACTCGCCTTCCGCGTGACGGATACGGCGCAGGTCGACGCCCTGCACGCCGACTGGCGCGCACGCGGCCTTGCGATCCTGCAGGCGCCGGTCACGCTGGACTTCGGCTATACCTTCACGGCAGCCGATCCGGACGGGCATCGTCTGCGCGTGTTTGCGCGCAGCGAATGAGCCGTTACAGCTCGTCGAGCGAGAAGATCCGCTTGTGCTCGCGGATCGCGTAGCGGTCCGTCATCCCCGCGATGTAATCCGCGATCTTGCGCGCCTGCTTGTGCGTGTCGCCGCCGGCCACCTGGTAATCGAAAGGCAGCAGCACCGGATCCGTCATGAAGGCCTCGAACAGCTCGCGCACGATGCGGCTGGCCTTGACGCGCATCCGGTTCACCTTGTAGTGGCGGTACAGGTTGGCGTACAGGAAGCGCTTCAGGGCCGTGGTCTCGGCGCGCATGCTTGCCGAAAAACGGATCAGCGGCGGCGCCGTGCGCACGTCGTCGATGCTGCGCGGATCGGCTTCCTTGATCAGGCGGCACGATTCCTCCACCAGGTCGGCCGTCATCGCCGTGATCATCAGGCGGATCGTCTCGTACAGCTCGCGCCGGCCCGGCAGGCCCGGGTACTGCCGCACCACCTGGCGGTGCAGGCGCGCGAACAGATCGACCTCTTCCATCTGCTTCATGGTGAGCAGGCCGGAACGCAGGCCGTCGTCGATGTCGTGGTTGTTGTAGGCGATTTCGTCGGCCAGGTTGGTCAGCTGGGCTTCCAGGCTGGGCTGGGTCTTGTCCAGGAAGCGCTGGCCCAAGTCTCCCAGCTGGCGCGCATTCGCCAGCGAGCAGTGCTTCAGGATGCCCTCGCGCGTCTCGAACGTCAGGTTCAGCCCGTCGAAGGCGCCGTAGTGCTCTTCCAGGTGATCGACCACGCGCAGGCTTTGCAGGTTGTGCTCGAAGCCGCCGTACTCCTTCATGCATTCGTTCAGCACGTCCTGGCCGACGTGGCCGAACGGCGTGTGGCCGAGGTCGTGCGACAGCGCGGTGGCTTCGACCAGGTCTTCGTTCAGGCGCAGGCTGCGCGCCAGCGTGCGCGCGATCTGGGCCACCTCGATCGAGTGGGTCAGGCGGGTGCGGAACAGGTCGCCCTCGTGGTTCAGGAACACCTGGGTCTTGTATTCCAGCCGGCGGAAGGCGGTCGAGTGGATGATGCGGTCGCGGTCGCGCTGGAATTCGCTGCGCGAGCCGGCGGCCGGCTCCGAATGGCGACGCCCGCGGCTCTTCGAGGAGTGCGCCGCATAGGGCGCCAGGTGGGCGTCGAAGTCGATCATGCCGCCGGCCTTTCCACGGTGGCGGCCAGCGTCGCTTCCAGCTGTTCGCGCGGGGCGCCGGTGATGCTCGGGCTGCCCAGGGGTTTCAGCAGGATGAACTTGATCGCCCCGCCCTCGTTCTTCTTGTCGACTTCCATCAGCTCGATCCAGCGGTCCAGGCCGAGGTCCGGCGCCACCGTCGGCAGGCGCGCCGCCCGGGTCAGCGCGCGCAGGCGCTCGACGCTGGCGCCGTCGACCAGGCCCATGCGGTGCGACAGGTCGGCCGCCATCACCATGCCGCAGCCGACCGCTTCGCCATGCAGCCAGGCGCCGTAGCCGAGGCCGTTCTCGATCGCGTGGCCGAAGGTGTGGCCGAAATTCAGCACCGCGCGCAGGCCGCCTTCGCGCTCGTCGCGTTTGACCACGTCGGCCTTGATCTCGCACGAGCGCAGGATCGCGTGCGCCAGCGCGTCGTGGTCGCGCGCGACCAGCTTGCCGATGTTCTGCTCGATCCAGTCGAAGAAGCCGGCGTCGAGGATGGCGCCGTGCTTGATGACTTCGGCCAGGCCGGCCGACAGTTCGCGGTCGGGCAAGGTGTCGAGCGTCGCGGTATCGGCGATCACGGCGCGCGGCTGGTAAAAGGCGCCGATCATGTTCTTACCCAGGGGATGGTTGATGCCGGTCTTGCCGCCCACCGAGGAATCCACCTGCGCCAGCAGCGTGGTCGGGATTTGCACGAAGGGCACGCCGCGCATGTAGCTGGCCGCCGCATAACCGGTCAGGTCGCCGATCACGCCGCCGCCGAGCGCCACCAGCGTGGTCTTGCGGTCGCACTTGTTGGCCAGCAGCGCGTCGAACACCAGGTTCAGGCTCTCCCAGTTTTTATGTTCTTCGCCGTCCGGCAGGACGATGGTCACCACCTCGCGCCCGCCGGCACGCAGCGGCGCCGCGACTTTGTCGAGGTAGAGCGGCGCCACCGTCGTGTTGGTGACGATCGCCACCTTGCCGCTGCCGCTGATATGGCGCGTCAGCAGCGCGCCGTCGTCGAGCAAGCCGCGGCCGATCACGATCGGATAGCTGCGCTCGCCCAATTCGACGTCGAGTGAAATGCATGCCTGTTCATTCATATTGGTTCTTGCCTTGCGCGCGCGTGCCGTTTCCAGCTGCGCGATCTGGTCGATGATGGTCTGGACCATCGATTGTACGTTAGGGCGGCCGGTATCGATGGTCAGGTCGGCAATCTCGCGGTAGAGCGGCTCGCGCTGGGCCGTCAGGTCTTCCAGTTTCTTGCGCGGGTCGGCGGTCTGCAGCAGCGGACGGTTCTTGTCGTGCGACGTGCGCTGCAGGATGCTGCCCACGCTGGCGCGCAGGTAGACCACGGTGCCGCGCTCGGCCAGCAGCGCGCGGCTGGCCGGATCCAGTACGGCGCCGCCGCCGGTGGCCAGCACGATGCCGCGCTGCGCGCTCAGGTCGCGGATCACGTCGGCTTCGCGCCGGCGGAAGCTGGGCTCGCCCTCGATTTCGAAGATCCACGGGATCGAGGCGCCGGTGCGCGCCTCGATCTCGTGGTCGGAGTCGATGAAGACCATGTTCAGGCGCCGCGCCAGCAGGCGACCGATGGTGGTCTTGCCGGCACCCATCAAACCGACGAGGAAGATGTTGTTGTTCTTGCAGTCAGGCACTATTTCGATCGCTCAAAATGCAGACGGCCAGGATAACCTGGCCGCCGCGTGTCATTCAGTCAACCTTATTTTAAGGGCAGGTGAACGACAGTTTAAACGGAATACTGGTCGTCGAGCCCGATGGCGTGGTTGCCGTGACGTTGAACGTTGCCGTTTTTGCTACACATGGGGTCGGCGCCGCGCCGGTGACGCTGACCACGTGGACCGAACCCTGGGCGCCGGTGGCGGTACCGCTCGGGTCGTCGGCGCCGGTAGACGTGTTGTGCAGCGCGATGTTCGGCACGGTGGCCGGCGTGACGGAGACGCTGGCGTTGGTGGCGTTGGCGGCCGCCACCGCGGTACCGGTCGGCATCGGGTTGTTGTTCACGTCGTTCAGCTGCAGCGGGAAGATCTTGGCGTCGTTATACGTGATCGCGCCGAGGTCGTTCGGCGTGTCGTACGAGACCGCGCTGCCGTTGATCGTGGCTTGCGTGACCTTGCTGCCGCCGAAGAAGACCAGGGTGCGGGCGAACACGGTGTTGGTGCCGTCGGTCGAGCTGGCGCAGATGGTGGCCAGGCCGGGACGGGTGGCGTCCGGGCTCGCGCCGGCGCCGGTGTTGCACGGCGTGGGCGGGTTGTTGGTCGCGCTCGGATGACGCGGTTCCTGCGCGCGCAGGTCGACCGAGCAGCCGCCGTTGACGGTGGTGCAGCCGCCTTTGTCGGCCGAGCCGACCGAGCCCATGTTGGTCTGGAACACGATCGGGGTGCCGTCCGGGACCGGGTTGCCGAAGGCGTCGGCCAGCAGCACCTGGATGTGACCGGCCGGGCTGGCCGGCAAGCTGTCGACGTTCCAGCCGTCGATGCTGAACTTGTCGGCGCTGATCGAGAACGCGCGCTGCACCGGCAGACCGGTGGTCACGACCACCAGGTCGGACTGGGTCGAGATGTCCGGGTTGCTGCCGCTGGCGGTGTTCGGCAGGGTCGCCTGCACGCGGAACGAGGTCGGCGCGCTGCCCGAGTTCACAGTCGTGATCACGTTGCCGGTGGCATCGGTGGTGTCGCTGGTCTTGTTGATGGTGACCAGGTTCGAGGTGGTGCTGAAGTTGACCGGCTTGCCGGCCAGCGGGTTGCCGAAGATATCGACCACCTTGAAGGTCAGGGTCGCGGTTTCGGTACGGCCGTTGCCGCCCTGGCCGCGGATCACGATCGACTGCGCGGTCGGGTTGGCGCTCACGAACTGCACCGAGGCGGCGGCCGGCGGCGCGATCGTCAGGGTGGTGGTGGCGGAGCGGGCGACGCCGTCGGCCGAGACGGTGATGGTGTCGTTGTTGGCGCAGCCCTTGTCGCGATACACGGTCTGGGCGGTGCCGTTGTTGGCGGCGACCGTGGTGGCCAGCGTGGCCTTGCCGGCGGTGACGCAGGCCGAGCTGAAGGTGACGTTGACCTGCTGGTCGGTGTACTTGGCGCTGCCGTTCATCAGGTCGACCGACAGGACGGTCGAGCCGTAGGCCTGCAGGCTGGCCGGGCTGGCGCTCAGCATGCCGAAGCTCAGCGCGGTGGCGCCGACCGAATAATTGCCGCCGCCGGTGACGGCGGTGCCGGCCACGCTGCTGGTGGCGGTGACGGTGCCGGCGCCGCCGGCGGACAGGCTGGCCGAACGCATGGTGACGCCGGCTACGCCGTTGGCGTCGGTCAGGGCGGTACCCGCGCTTGGCGAGAAGGTGGCCAGTTTATCGTCGGTGGCGAAGGTGACGATCGCGTTCGGCACCGGCTTCTTGCTGGCGTCCAGCAAGGTCGCCTTGACGGTCAGCGGGGTGGCGCCGCTCAGGCTGTTGCTGGCGGTGCCGGCGGTGTTGGTGAAGGCCAGGCTCACGGTCGGGGCCGCGGGGACCGTGGTACCGGTGCCGCCGGGCGTCGTGGTGCCGCCGCCGGCGCCGCCGGTGACGGCGCCCGGGTTGCCGCCGCCACCGCCGCAGGCGGAAAGCAGCATGGCGGCCAGCAGGGCGGCAACGTGGAGTCCGCGGCCTGCGTTCACATTCTGATGGTTTTTCATCTCAGTCATTTGTTGTTGGTTGTTCTTACAATGGAGCGCCACGCCGTCCCGGCATCAGCGCCCGCCCTGCACCACCCGTTCGGCGACGATGCGCGGCGTGATGAAGACCAGCAGTTCGGTCTTGGTCGTCGCCCGCGAATTCGTCTTGAACAGGTTCCCCACGACGGGAATATTGCCCAGCACCGGCACCTGGGTGGTGTCGTTGGTTTCGCTCTGCTGGTAGATACCGCCCAGCACCACGGTGCCGCCGTTTTCCACCATCACCTTGGTCTTCACGTGCTGGGTGTTGATGGCCGGGCCGGCGGTGGTGTTCTCGCCGCGCGAATCCTTGGCCACGTCGACGTCCAGCACCACGTTGCCGTCCGGGGTCACCTGTGGCGTGACCTCCAGGCGCAGGCTGGCCTTGCGGAAGGCGATCGAGGTGGCGCCACTGCTGGTGGCCTGCTGGTACGGCAGTTCGACGCCCTGCTCGATCACGGCCGGGATGTTGTCCTCGGTGACCACGCGCGGGCTGGAAATGATCTTGCCCTTGCCGTCGGCTTCCAGCGCCGACAGTTCCAGGTTCAGGAAGCGGTTGGCGGCCGAGGAGAACAGCGAGAACGCGATCGTGCTCGGCGATGCGCCGTTGATGCCGGCGGCCGGCAGGTTGATCAGGGTGCTGTTGGTGGTGGCGTCGGCGGCCGTGGTCTGGCCGGTGACGCTGGTCACGCCGGCCAGGTTGCCGCCGATCGCCACGCGCTGGTTGCCGCTGATCTGGTAGCCGGGATCGCCGCCGCGGACGCCGCGCAGGTCGGTGAAACCGAGCTTGGCGCCGAGGTTGCGCGAGAAGCCGTCGTTGGCTTCGACCAGGCGCGCCTCGACCAGCACCTGCTTGGTGGCGACGTCGACCTTCTGGATCAGCTTGCGGATATCTTCCAGGCGCGCCGCGATGTCGGTCACGAACAGCTGGTTGGTGCGCGGGTCGATGATGGCGCTGCCGCGCTTGGACAGCACGCGGTTGTTGCCGCCGCTGCTGGCACCCGCCGCATCCAGCCCGAACACGGCGCGGAAGGCTTCGGCCTTCTGGTAGTTCAGCTGGAAGATCTCGGAGCGCAGCGGTTCCAGGTCGGAGATCTGGGCCTTCTGTTCGAGCTCGATCTTTTCCTTGGACAGCAGTTCTTCCTTGGGCGCGATCCACAGCACGGTGCCGTTCTTGCGCATGTCCAGGCCCTTGGCCTGCAGCACCACGTCGAGCGCCTGGTCCCACGGCACGTCCTTCAGGCGCAGCGTCAGGTTGCCGCTGACGGAGTCGCTGGTGATGATGTTCAGGCCCGAGATGTCGGCGATCGCCTGCAGCGCCGCGCGCACTTCGACGTTCTGGAAGTTGAACGACAGCTTTTCGCCGCGGTAGCCCTGGGCGCCGTTGCCGCCCGGGCGATTCGGGTCTTCCTTGACCGGCTTGACGTCGATCACGAGCTGGGTGTCGCTCTGGTAGACGCTCTGTTCCCAGGCGCCCTGGGCATCGATGGTCATGCGCACGTTGTCGCCTTGCGGCGTGGTGGTGATGCGCGACACCGGGGTGCCGAAGTCGCTGACGTCGAGGCGGCGCCGCAGCGTGGGCGGCACGCCGGTCTTCAGGAAGTCGACCAGGATCTGGTTGCCGGCCTGGCGCACGTCGACCGCGACCTGGCCGTTGGGCAGGTCGACCACGACCCGGCCTTCGCCGTTGCCGCCGCGGCGGAAGTCGAGGTCGCGCAGGGTCGGGGAAGAGGAACGTGTGCCCGGGGCCCCGGCTGGCGCCGCGGCCACCGGTGCGGCCTGTGCCAATCCGCCCGAGCCTTCGACGGTGACGATCACCGCCTTGCCGTCGATCGCGGCGGCATAGTTCAGGGTGCGCTTCAGGTTCAGTACCAGGCGCGTGCGATCGCCGGCCTGCACCACGTTCAGGCCGCGCACGTCGCCCAGGTTGATGTCCTGGGCATTCTTCCCGGTGGCATTCGCGGTGGCGCCGAAGTCGAGCGCGATGCGCGCCGGATTGGTGATCGAAAAGCCGATCGGCAGCTTGGTCGGGGCTTCCTTCATCGCCACCCGGATCACGACATTGCTGCCCTGCGGGCTGGCGCTGATCGATTCGATCGCGTTGCTCTGTGCGTACGCGGTACCGGCGGCGAACATCAGGCTGCCCAGGAAGGCGCACACCATTACTTTAAAACGGGTCATTTTCCTGTCTCCTTGCTTTGCAGCTCCAGCTTCGCCATGCGCTCGACCCACTCGCCGGCGGCATCCTGTACGACTTCACGGAGTTCGATGGCGCCGTCGCTCACGCGGGTGACGACGCCGAAATTCTGGCCGACGCGCTGGCCGGCCCGGATCTGGTACAACGAACGGTCGATCTGCAGCAGCGCATAGCGGGCGCCGCCCTTTTCCATCGTCCCGACCATGACCATGGTATCCAGGGGGAACGTTTCGAGGAGTTCGCGCGGGCGCGCCGTATCCGGCTTGTTCGGGTTGTCCGAGACCGCCGCGGCCTTGGCCAGCTCGCCCAGCAGCTTGGTCTGGCTGAACGGGTCGAGCGCCTCCCTGGCGCCGTAGGCGTAGGGAAGGAAGGTCTTCGGTTCGGCCAGCGGCTTGACGGTCGGATGGGTCTCGCGCTGGACCTGCGCCATCCAGTCGCGCACCTCGCGCACGTCGCTGTCGCCGCAGCCGGCCAGCAGCACGGCGCTCAGGGCGCCGGCGATCATGGGGGAATACCGGGTCATGCTTCGCCTTCCTTCTTGGCTGCGCCCTTCTTTTTCGCCTTGCGCGCCTTGGCCTGGGCGTCGAGCTCTTCCTGGTCGAGGTAGCGGAAGGTCTTGGCCACCGCTTCCAGCGACAGCGTGCCTTCCTTCTCGGTGCCGAGCGCCAGGTTGTTCAGCGTGACGATGCGCGACATCTTGGCCATGTCGGCCGCGAATTCGCCGATGGCGTGGTAGCCGCCGGTGACCTTGATGTCGATCGGCAGCTCGGCATAGTAATCCTTGACCACCACCGAGCCCGGCTTGAACAGCTCGAACTGCAGGCCACGGCCGATGCCGGCCTGGTTGATATCGGACAGCAGCGCGTCCATGTCGGCCTTGCTCGGCAATTGCTTCTCGAGGCGCTCGACATAGCGGTTGACCTGCTGCTGCTGGGCTTCCAGCGCGTCCAGGTTGATCGCCTGCCCCATCTTGAGGCGGTAGGCGTCGCGCAGCGTGGTTTCCTCGGCCGCCAGGCTGTCCTGCTGTTCGAACTGGCCGCTCCAGTAAAAGAAGTAGCCCAGGCCGAGCACGGCCACCATCACGCCGGCCGCGCACAAGAGGCGCGGCGCCAGCGGCCACAGGCCCGGATGGCGGCCCTGCAAGCCTTCGAACTGTGCCGACAGGTCGGCGAATGATTGTTTCAGGTCAA
>JAKOOD010000269.1 GCA_022701635.1 Burkholderiaceae bacterium
CTTGTCGAACAGGTTGTCCACGCGCGCGCGCGCGGTGACCTGCGTCGCGCCCAGCTTCAGCCCATACGAGGCGCCGGCGCCGAACACGTGGTAGTCCGGCACGAACACGGTGTTCTGGACATCGAAGGCCTTCTTGCCGGCGTACTGCCAGATGCCGTCCACCTTCAGGCCCGGCACCGCCGGCACCCCGTATTGCAGCCACGCGGTCGACTTGAAGGCCGGGACGTCGGTGACGCGCTTGCCGTCGATGCCGGGCTGGCCGGTGCCGTCCTGGCGCGTGTTCAGCGCCATCAGCGACACGCCGTAGTCGAAGGCGCCGGTCCGGCCGTCGGCCGAGACTTCGAGGCCGCGATGGGTCTCGCGCCCGCCGCGCACGAAGGGATGCAGGCCGTTGATGGTCTGGAACGGATCTTCGTACTCGAGGCCCTGGCGGATCTGGAACAGCGCGGCCGACAGATTCAGGCCGTTCGACAGAGCGCCCTTGAGGCCGAATTCGGCCTGGCGCGAACGGGCCGGCGGCAGTACCTGGTATTGATTACTGGTCATCATGGGCGCGATGCCGCCGTGCTGCAGGCCATGGCTGAATGAACCGTAGGCATTCCAGTCGCGGCCGATGCCGTAGACCAGGGCCACGCTCGGCAGCGTGAAGCTGTTGTCGGCATGAACGTAGTCGCCGTTGTCGCCGATGTCCTTGTCGAACTCGCTGCGCTTGATCTGCACGTGGCGCAGGCCGCCATGCAGGGTGAAGCCCTGGCCCAGGGTCACGATGTCTTGGGCGAACAGCGCGCTTTCCTGGTCGCTGCGGCGCTCGAATACCGGGCCCGTGCTGAATGTCGAAGGATCGGCCTGCGGCGTCACGCGCGGCGTCCAGATGTTGCTGTAGCCGACCAGTTCGTAGACGTCCTCGCCGAAGCTGTCGTGGCGCTCGTTGTACGAAGCGCCGACGGTCAGCGCATGGCGCAGCGTGCCGGTGGTGAATTTACCCTGGACCATGGCCTGCACGCCCCACGGGCTCTTGCGTTCGCCCACGCTCTGGTAGTCGTACACGTCGTAGTCGCCGTTCGAGCAATAGCCCGGGTAGTAGCCGTCGCCCTCGTTGCTGCAGCCGTAGGGGAAGGCGGTATAGTCGTCGCGCTTGAACCAGTGCTTGTTGGCCGAGGCCGTGGCGGTCCAGCCCGGCGCCAGCTTGTACTCGAAGCGCAGGCCGAGGTTGGTATCGCGCGTCTCGACCGGCTTGGTCCAGGGCTGGTCGTTCAGCAGCAGCTTGGGCGACACGTTGGTCGGCAGCACTTCGCCGCGGATCAGCTGGTAGCCGGGCGCCGTGATCTGCGACTTGCGCTGGTAGTCCATGTCCAGCTGCAGCAGCGCATCCGGGGTGACCTGCCAGTCGAAGGCACCGGAGACGAACTGGCGGTCGCCGTTGGCGCCGCGCACGTAGGGATGGAGGTCGGCGGCGGCGGCATTGATGCGGTAGCCGAAGCGGCGGTCCTCGAAGCGGCCGCCGATGTCGGCGCTGCCGTACAGCGTGCCGCGCTCGCTGACTTCCACCGTGGCCGAGCGCAGCGGCTTGTCGGTAGGGCGCTTGGTGACGTAGTTGACGATGCCGCCCGGGGCGGCGATGCCGGCGGTCAGGCCGGCCAGGCCCTTCAGGATCTCGATACGCTCCTTGTTCTCGAGCGGGATCTGGGTGTCGCCCGGGATCGCGAAGCCGTCCTTGCGGTAACTGTAGTTGTTGTCGAGCGTGAAGCCGCGGATCGAGAACTGTTCGGCGTAGCCGACCGCGTTGTAGGCGTCGCTGACCGAGGCGTCGAAGCGCACGGCTTCGGTGGTCGAGCGGATCGACAGGTCCTGCATCTGGGTGCGGCCGATGGCGATGATCGAGGCCGGGGTCTCGAACAGCGAGGCTTCGCCGAAGCCGCCAACGCTGGCGCGGTCGAGGGCGATGAAACGGTGTCCGGTGACGACGACTTCGTTGACCGGCTGGCCGGCGTCGGCCTGGGCCGTGGCTGGGGCTGCAGTTTGCGCCGACACTGCAAAGGCCTGCATCAATGCGCAAGCCAGGATCGAATGCTTCAGTGGATGGTTCATGTGTTTGCTCGTTTCGCGCGCCGTCCGGCTGCGCTGCTTTATCAAAGCCGGAGCCAACGGGGGAAGGGCAAACAAGGTGGGAACTGCGTTGCGCTTTCCTTCGCTGGCATTATCCAGATCAGGTACGAAGGGTATCTCTCACCCGAAAGCGAACTTCCAGGACCCCTAGCGAAGGCGCGAGTGTGCGCCGCTTTGGTATTTATGTCAATGTGCTTGTGTCGATCGACGCCGGCGCGGCGGATTGCTTGCTACGCCGTTTCCAGCACCGGCACCGGGTGCTCGACGTGCACGCGCGCATGCAGCAGGTGGCGCTGCAGCGTGGCGCGCGCCGCATCGCCGATCACGCGCCAGTGCGCGCGGCGCTGGGCCGCGCGCTTGCGGTGCTTGGACGGCATGTCGGCCAGCGGCTTGACGTAGAAGGGCAGGCCGATGACGTAGCCGCTGCCGGCCTCGACGCCGCCGAGGATCTTCCAGAAACCGTCGTAGGCGTTGGCGAAGTGCTTGTCCGGATCCGGGTCGTAGGCGATGTGGGCGTCGCTGCGGATTGCCATCACCTTGTCCATGCCGAGCGCCATGGCGATGCCCTGCATCGCGGCAAAGCAGAAGAAGCTGGGCGAGTTGTTGGGGAACACGCGCTCGAAGGCGTCGAAGGCGGCACCGGAATCGGCCCAGCGTCCCTGGTTGCGGGCGATGAAGGGCACCACCGGCATGCCCAGCCCGACCATGCGACCGTCGAGCCAGCTGAAGGACAGGCGGTGCAGGCACCGACCGTCGGCCACCAGGGCCACGGTCAGGTCGCCTTCGGCATTGCTGCGCGAGGCCATCTCGAGCTGGATCATGAAGCTGCTCAGCTGGCCATCCACCTCGGCCTCGTGCTGCCACAGCGGCAGGCCGCGCGCACCGTACACCGCCTGCAGGTAGGCCTCGTTGAAGGTGGTTTCCTCGAAGCGGTAGTGGCTCAGCACGGCCTGCACGCGGTGGCGCGGCGACAGTCCCTTGATCAGGTAGTCGCGGTGGCTGAGATGGTGGAAGGGATCGTCGTTGGATGGCCGGGCCACGTGGCGGCGGTAGACGCCGAGGCGGCACAGGTCGCGGTGGTCGCGGTAATAGGCCAGTACGCGTGCACTGCGCGCGATGGACAGCAGCCAGGAGGCGAAGCCGGCCTCGCGGCGGCGGGCCATCCAACCCTTGGTGAGATGAGCGAAAATCATGGGCGCTCCGGAATCGCTTTCGTTATCGGATGTGTTTGTCTTGTCGCACCGGTGGCGTGGCCACGGTGAAATTACTAAACGGCAACAATGCGTTCAGCTGGTCAAGATCGGCACCATCGAAGGTGGATTCCGTGCGTAATGTTTGTTGTGGACATGTCTCTTGTTATTAATTTTTTGTCAGGCGTCGTTGCCAAGCCGAAGACTAGCATGATTGCCGCGCCGAACATTCGAAATCATGCTCAATAATTGCGTCAGACCGAACAACACGAGGAGGCAGCGATGGCGTATGAACTTTTTTACTGGCCTACGATCCAGGGCCGCGGGGAATTCGTTCGCCTGGCCCTGGAAGAGGCCGGCGTCCCCTATGTCGACGTGGCGCGCGGACCCGGCGGCATGGCGCGCATGATGGCGGCCATGGACGGCCCCGACCACCCGTCCTTCGCCCCGCCTTTCCTGAAGGCGGACGAGCTGCTGATCGGCCAGACCGCCAACATCCTGCTGTTCCTGGGACAGCGCCACGGGCTGGCACCGGAGGACGAGCAGGGCCGGCTGTGGGTCAACCAGATCCAGCTGACCATCGCCGACCTGGTGGCCGAGGCCCACGACACCCACCACCCGATCGCGACCTCGCTGTATTACGAAGACCAGCGTCCGGAAGCCAAGCGCCGCGCGGCCGACTTCATCGAGACCCGCATCCCGAAATTCTTCGACTGGTTCGAAGGCATCCTGGGCCGCCCCGAACCGAAGGATTATTTGCTGGGCGAGCGCGTGACCTATGCCGACCTGTCGCTGTTCCAGCTGGTGGCGGGCCTGCGCTACGCCTTTCCGCAGGCGCTGGCGCGGATCGACGCCGGCTATCCGCTGCTGAGCGCCCTGCACGACCGGGTGGCGCAGCGGCCGCGCATCGCGGCCTACCTGGCGTCGAAACGGCGCCTGCCTTTCAACGAGGAGGGTATCTTCCGCCACTACGACGAGCTGGATCAGGTCGCGCGTCCCGGGGCCGGGCGCAGCGGCGGCTGAGCGCGCACGATGAGGCGGGCGCGCCCGGCGGCGGCGCGCCCGTCCCGATGTTGTTTCGATCACGGCGCTACGGTAGGATCGTCGGGTTGCAATCGCGCCATCCATTTATCGATCACCACCGAGGGTCCATGAAACCACGCCGCCAGTTCCTGATCAACGCCCCGTTCGGCCTGCTGGCCGTGGCCGAAGCCGTCCGCGCCGAACCGCTGCCGCAAGACGGCGCCACGCCTGCCCCTGCTGCGCCTGCGAGCACCCCCGGCGTGGCGACACCCGGCGTGGCGACACCCGGCGTAGCGACGCCCGGCGCCCCACCCACCTTCGGCGCCACCCCCGGCTTCGGTCCGGCCGTCACGCCGGCCACCTTCGCCGAAGCGGAAAAGCTGATGCAGGTGACGAATACGCCGGCGCAGCGCGCGATGATGGCGGGCAGCTGGCGCGTGTCGCTGGCGTCCACGGTGGAACGGCGCGCCGGGCCGCGCAAGGTGGCGCTGGCGCCGGACCTGGC
>JAKOOD010000293.1 GCA_022701635.1 Burkholderiaceae bacterium
GCGGCGGTCGCCCTGCCCTCGGCACAGCCGGTGGCCGAATTCCGCGCCGACACCGCCGCCGGTGAAGTCGTCCAGGCACTGCGCTTCACGCGCCAGGAAGCCATGCGCAGCGGCGCCTACCGCATGCTGCGCTGCGACACTGTCCGCAACGAGGTGTCGGTCTACCTACCCGACACCAACGGCGCCGCCGCCACCATGCTGAAGCACCCACTGAGCAAAATGGACTACACGGTCAACCTGGCCCAGGCACCTGCCGGCAGCAATATCGCGCTCACCGGCTGCCGCTTCCAGTTCGCCGACCGCACGACCGCGGCGACGCTGGCCTTCGACGGCAACGGCAATCCGGTGCGCGGCACCGGCACGACGGCCGACCAGGCCCAGGCACTCAGCAGCGGCGCCGTCGTGCTCGGCGCCGGCAACGTGACCCGCACGGTCGCGGTCGACGTCAACGGCCGCGTCACCACCTCCTGATCATGCGTAGTCCCGGTAACCACCATGCGCCACGCCGCAGCGGCGGCTTCACCCTGCTCGAGGCGGTCATCGCCATGCTGCTGCTCGCCGTCTGCCTGCTGCCCGCCGCGAGCGCGCTGCGCGACGCGGCGGGTGCACCGGCCGTCGCCGCCAGCGCAGCGCGCAACCTCGATTGCGTCAGTTCGCTGATGGAGACCGTGCTGGCCGAACCCTACAACCGCCTGCTGTCGCTGGCGACGGCCGAGGATGCCTCGGCCTATCCGGTGGTGCCGGACCCCGCCTGTCCGGCGCGCACGGTGCGCATTGCGCGCTACGGCGCCAACGGCAACCGCAAGATCGGCCCGGGTGCAACCGACGATTACCTGCTGTACGTGAGCGTCGCACTGGCCGATCCCGCCGAAGGCAATCCGTACACCCTGGTCACGTTGGTGTCGCGATGAGACGCAAGGATGTTCAACGCGGCGTGACCCTGGTCGAGCTGCTGCTCGGCCTGGCCATCACGGCAGTACTGATGGTGCCGCTCGGCGCCATGTTCCAGAATGCGTCCAGCGCCGCCGCCGCAGGCCAGAGCGCGCTCGGCCTGAACGGCGAGCTGCGTTTCGCCATCGACCGCATCGCCCGCCGCGCCCCGACGGCCTCGATGGTCAGCGACAGCTCGGGCGTGGTCATGCAGCCCGGCGTCGCGCCGGCACCGGCGCTGACGTATGCGATCAGCGGCACCAACTTGGTCGAAACCGAAAACGCCACTACCACGTCGCTGCTGGGCGCCATCGTCACGACGCTGCTGCCGTCGCCGCCGCGCGTCAGCGTGATCGCGTCGAATGCCGTCGCCTTCAAGCTGTCGGCACCGGCCAGCGCCAGCCAGCCGCTGCTGAAGATCGACCTGACCCTGCGCGCGCCGGACGGCACCACCGTCAGTACCAGCCGCACCATCCGCATCGGCAGTCCGTCATGAGCCAGTCGTCGATCCTGTCGAATCCGGTGCGTGCCCGGCGTCGCGAGGCCGGCGTGCTGGCGCTCACGGTGGCACTGCTGCTGGCCGTGATGGCGGCAGCGGCGTTCGGCATGCACCGCGCCGCCGGCATGGATGTGCAGGCGGTGAACGCCGAGTACGACCGTCGCAGCGCCGCCTACCTGGCCGAAGCCGGCGTGGCCGCCGGCAAATGGTATAACCAGATCAAGTGCGGCAACGCCGTCCCGTCGGCGTTTTCGCTGGTGCCGGGCACCACGCTGAACATCAACGTCACGAAAGGGGCACCGCACCAGATTGCGGTCAGCGCCACCGCGACCACGGCCGCCGGCAGTACCAGCACGCTGACGCGCGACCCGATCACTATCTACAACCTCGGCAACACCGAGCAAAAGACCCTGGGTGGCGCGGTCCTGGACACCTATATCGACGCCAGCCTGACCACGCCGAAGAACACCGACACCAGCCTGGTGCTGTCGGGCCAGTCGAATGCGCTGCTGTCCTGGGACACGAAGGACATTCCCAAGGATGCCACGGTCCTGTCGGCCCTGCTCACGCTGGTGCAGAACGGCAGCAGCGGCGAGACGCGCACGGTCAACCTGCACCGGGTGACGACGCAGTGGGACGCCAGCGCGACCTGGACCCGCGCGCGCTTCCTGGTCGGCTGGAACGGCGGCGACTACGATCCGCAGGTGCTCGCCAGTGTCGACGTCAAGAGTGCCAGCAGCTACACCCTTGACCTGACTACGCTCGTGACTGCCTGGTACAACGGCACCCAGCCAAGCTACGGCATGCTGCTGCGCCTTCCCAACCCAGGCCAGAGCGTGACCTTCTACAGCCGCGAGGCGCCCACCGTCCAGGAACCGGCGCTGAACGTCACCTTCAGTAAATCGTGCCCGTGATTGACATGATGCCCTTCCAGCGGAGCCTGTCCGCATGAACCTGCGCACGCTTGCGGCAAGGTTCGCCCTGCCCGCGCGGTCCCTGACGCCGCCGATCGGCGCCGACTTCGCCGCCCATGGCCTGAACCTGGTGCAGGCGGCCCGGCGCGACGGCGGCTTCAGCCTCACGGCGGCCGCCTCGCTGCCCTACCCGATCCCGCGCGCCGACCTGCTGGCGGCGCCGGCCGAGCTGGCGCGCTTCGTCGCCGGCGCCCTGGCATCGGCGCCGTTCAAGGGTCGCCGCGTGATCTCGGCGCTGCCGCCGGCCGACGTGCGCATCCTGCCGCTGACGCTGCCGGTGGCCCCGAACCAGTCCGAAGCCCAGGCCGTGGCCAAGGCCGCCACCGAGCAGCTCGGCGTGGACGCCGCCAATGCCGTGCTGGATTACTATCCGATCCGCGGCGCCGACGGCGACACCAGCGGGCGCCAGGTGCTGGTGGCCGCCGCCGACAAGGCGCGCGTGCTGGATTACCTGGCAGCGCTGGAAGCGGCGCGCCTGGAACCGGTGGCGCTCGACATCGGCCCGGCCGCGATCGCGCGTTTGCTGGCGGCGATCCACGGCAGCGATATCGGCCAGTCGACCCTGCTGCTGAATTTCGGCAGCGTCCGCAGCTTCGTCACCGTGATCTGGGGCCGCCGCCTGATGCTCGACCGCGAGATCGATTTCGGCGAAGCCCAGCTGGCCGCCACGCTGGCGGCGGCGCTCGAGCTGCCGCCGGAGACCGCCACCAGCCTGCTGCGCGAACACGGCATCGGCATGGGCACGCGCGGCCATGCCGATGGCGCCCACACGGAATTACGGCGCACCATCCACGAGGTGCTGCACCCGGCCTGCCTGGGCCTGGCCGACGAGCTGGCGCACACCCAGGTGTACGTGGCCTCGCGCACGCGCGGCAGCACCATCAGCCGCGTCTACCTGAACGGCAGCCTGGCGCGCTACCCGGACATCCAGGCGCGCATCGGCGAACTGATCGACGTGCCGGTGCACCTGCTGGATCCGTTCGGCGCATTCCAGGAGGGTGCGGGCAAGGACCAGGACCGCATCGGCCGCGAGATCGCCCTGGCGTCCGGGCTGGCGCTGCGGGGAGCCGTGCATGGCTGACATCGACATGATCCCGCGCGAGTACCGCGACGGCGTGCGCGTGCGCCGCACCCTGCGCCTGGCCGCCATCGCCTTGGCGCTGGTGGTTGCGGCTGCTACCCTCGCCGGCGTCGGCCTGCGCTGGCGCAGCGCGGCGCTGGAACGCAGCGCGATCGCATTGGAGGCCGCGGCCGCCCAGGCGCAGGCCGACAGCGCGCGCGGCGCCGAGCAGCAGGCCGAGCGCAGCCGCCAGGAGCAGGCCCACGCCGTCCTGCGCACGCTGCGGCGCCAGGGCGAACTGGCGGCGCTGGCTCGGGGTCTCGACGCATCGCTGGGCGACGCGGTCTGGCTGACCGGGCTGCGCATCGAGCGCGATGTGCAGGGCGCCGCTGCCGGCGCCAATGCGGCGGCCACCGCGCTGCCGGAAGGCACCGAGACCTTCAGCGCGCCCGGCGCCACCCCTGCCGCCCCGGTCCAGGCCTGGCACCTGCGCAGCGCCATCGAACTGCATGGCCAGGCGTCCAGCTACGAAGCCGTCACCGCCTTCCTGGCCACGCTCGCACGCCAGCCCGGCATCGCCGGGCTGCAGCTGGTCAGCAGCAGCATCGCCGAAGGCGGCGCCATCGAGTTCCACGCCACCGGCGCGCTGGTCCATCAAGGAAAGACACCATGACACCCTCCCTGCGCCACGCGCTGGCGGCCATGCCGGCGCGCCAGCTGAACCTGGTCGCGATCGGCGCCGTCGCCATCGTGGCCGCCCTGATGTGGACGCTGGCGATCCGGGCGCCGCTGGCGGCGCTGCGCCAGCAGCAGATACGGCTGGTGTCGCTGCATGCGGCACAGGCCAA
>JAKOOD010000301.1 GCA_022701635.1 Burkholderiaceae bacterium
TAAATTCTCGCGCAAGGCGTGCGGCGGCAAAGCCAGGTCGCGGTAGACGCCGGCATCGGCCAGCAGCAACTGGCGCGGCGAATAACGGTCGGCATGGGCGTCGCCGAGCAGGCCGCGCTCTGCGACCGCATCGGCGCAATCGACCTGGCGCGGCGGCGCATGGCGGGTGGTACGTAGGGTCAGTGCTTGAAGGGTTCCGATCTGCATGCGGTCCAGATTAGCAAACCTTCGGCCGGCGTGACGATTCGATAAGCATGGCAGCCGGAAGCTGCCGCATAATCCCATCAGGTAGTTGATCGATAGGGAAATGGCGATGGAGAATTTTTTACCGGACGAATGCGATATCGTGATGGAAGGCGGCGTGACATCGGGCGTCGTGTATCCCACTTTCGTGGCCCGGCTGGCGAAAAAATTCACCCTGCGTTCGATCGGTGGCACCAGCGTGGGCGCGATCGCCGCTATTGCCGCCGCCGCCGCCCAGTACAAGCGCAACCGCGTGCGCCAAGCCGGCACCGGCAGTGACGATGGCTTCTATAAAATTGCCCTGCTGCCGCGGCGCCTGCGCGAATCGGTCGGTAACACCACACGCCTGCTGTCGCTGTTCCAGCCCAGTGCGGCGATGGCACCGCATTTTCGCGTCATCGTCGCCGGTCTGCATGGCGGCATCAAACCGAAAGTGGTCGCGCGCGTCGCCCTGGCGCTGCTGTGGAATTTTCCGCTGGGCGCCTTGTGCGGCGGCGCCCTGTGGATGCTCGGCTATCTCGTCAGCAGTGGCTTGCTGGGTGGACATTGGCGTACCGGCGTCGCGTACTGGCTGGCCAGCGGCCTGTGGTTCGGGTTGTCGATGCTGGCCAGCGCCCTGGTCTTCGCGGCGCTGCAATTCGTGCTGGGTGCCTGGCGCGGCCTGCGCCACAATCGCTGCGGCATCTGTTCCGGCCTGCGCACCCGGCCTGGCAATCCGCCGGCGCTGACCGAATGGCTGCACGCGCTGGTGCAGGACATTGCCGGCCTGCCCGCGGACCAGCCGCTGACCTTCGGCCATCTGCGCCAATCGACGCCGCCGATCGAACTGGCCCTGATGAGCACCGGCCTGAGCGAACTGCGCGCCCACCGCCTGCCGCATGCGAGCGCCGACCTGGTGTTCCGCGCGTCCGAACTGGCGCATCTGTTCCCACCGAATATCGTCGAGTGGATGAAACAGGCGTCGCAGCATACCCATCATCGCCAGCAGACCCTGGAGCTGCTGCAAGGCTTGAACGACCAGGGCGGCGATTATTACTTCATGCCCGACGCCGACGCCTTGCCGGTGGTGGTCGCCGCCCGCATGAGCCTGAGCTTCCCGGTGCTGCTGCAAGCCGTGCCCCTGTACCGCATCCGCACGCTGCCGCTGGCCGGCAGCAAGGTCGAACTGCTGCGCGTCTGGTTTTCCGATGGCGGTTTAACGAGCAATTTCCCGATCCACTTTTTCGATGCGATCCTGCCGACCCGGCCGACTTTCGGCGTGATCCTGCGCGACGATCTGCACGAGGACCCGCCTCAGGACCCCTCCGCATCGCCCGGGCCGATGCTGCGCGTTACCCTGCCGTCCAACAACAACCAGGGCGCGACCCCGGCCTATGTGGCGGTCGACGACGCCGCCCAGTTGCCGTCGCTGGCGCGCTTTGCCACCGCCATCCTGCGGACCATCCGCACCTGGCGCGACGAAGCGCTGACGCGTACGCCGGGCTACCGTGACCGCGTGGTCCTGATTCGCCACAAGAAATCGGAAGGCGGCTTGAACCTGAACATGGACCGCAAGGCGATCGGCCTGATGAGCCGCAGCGGCAGCCTGGCTGCGCGCGCCATCATAGGCCGCTTCCTCGACCCTGTCGCCTCGGAGAACGGCTGGCTGAACCACCGCTGGGTACGCATGCGCAGCACGGCGGCGGTTCTGCAGGACACCCTGGCGCCGCTCGCCGATGCCTGGCACGACACCCGGCTGGCGCCTTCGTACGCGGCAATGTGGCAGGCCCAGGGCGACGCCGCGCTGCCGGCCTACCGGCTCAGCCGGGCAAGCCGGGTGGCCGGCGACGTCCTGTGGCAGGGCATCCTGGCGATTCCGGAGCAGATGCGGCATGCGGATCTGTCGGCACATGCGCCGCGGCCGCAGCCGGAACTAGTGATATCGCCGAAACAGACCTGAGGTGGAGGCAAACTTATCCTCTACTTATCCTGCGCTTATCCCTACCTTATCCCAGTCTTATACCGGACTTGTGCACGCCTTGTGCCGCCACTTATCCAGCGGCTTTTCCACAACTTGCCCAGAGACTTTTCCACGATTTTTACGGGCTTGTCCTGCTCTTGTGCGCAAGTTATCCCAAGACTTATCCACTTTTGATTGTTGTAACGCTGCCCATGCCGGCATAGCTGGTTTTGCCATTAATCAATAGCTTATAGGCACTTGCGCGTGACAATGCCTGCTTGTCACCGCCGCGATCGCATCGATCGATCGCTTCACTTGTTGATGAGTTGATGATGTCAGCGCTCACGGGAGCCGCAAGTGCCGGAACTCTTCCCACGCTTTACCCAGGACACGCGCCTGTTGCGCCTGTCCACCCCGCTCGGACCCGAGCGCCTGCTGGCCGAATCGGTGCGCGCCGAGGAAAGCCTGGACCGCCCTTATCGCTTGCAGGTCTCGGCCCTGTCGCTGGATGCCGCGATCCCGCTCAAATCACTGCTGGGCCAGCCTGTCCTGCTGGAAGTACTCACGGCCATGTCTGGAATGCCGCTACGCCCCTTCCATGGCCACATCACTTCCGCACAACTGATCGGCGCGAATGGCGGCTTCGCCCGCTATGGCCTGACGATCGAACCCTGGTTTGCCTTCCTGGCGCTCGGCCGCGACAGCCGCATCTTCCAGGACAAGACCGTCTTCGAGATCCTCGATGCCGTGTTCCAGGCCTGGCCGGACCGGGGGCCCCTGGTGCCCGCCTGGCGCTACGACATCGCCGACCGCGACAGTTATCCGGTGCGTTCGCTGACCTGCCAGTACCAGGAATCGAACCTGGCCTTCGTCCAGCGTCTGATGCACGAAGCCGGCCTGTTTTATTACGTCGAGCACAGCGCGGCTCCCGACACCGAGCAACTCGGCAGCCACACCCTCGTCATCGCCGACCACAACGGCAGTTTCCAGGCGAATCCGCAAGCCGAGGTCCGCTTCACGCGACCGGGCGCGGTGATGCGCGAGGACAGCGTCGACCGCTGGCATACGCTGTCGCGCCCGGTCCCGACCATGATCGACATCCAGAGCTGGGACTACCGCAGCCTCGGATCGCGCCGGGTCAGCGCGGGCAGCGGCGACAATACGCTGTTCCCGGCCAGCGCAGACACGCCGGGAAGCTATGCCTACCCGACGCGTGCCCAGGGTCAGCGCATCGCCGACAACCAATTGCAGGCGCTACAAGTCAGCAGGGAAATCCACAGCGGTGCCGGTACCGTGCGCACCTTTATGCCGGGCACCAAGTTCACCTTGTCCGGCCATGCGCGCTTCGACGCCGCTGCGGGCCAGGACGCGGCCGGCTTCACGCTGCTGCGTGTCTGGCACCTGGCCCACAACAACCTGGCGGCCGACTTGCGCGCCGCGGTGACACAGGCGCTCGGCAGCAGTCCCGTCGGCGACGAGGAAGTGCGCGCCGCCGACACGGCGCCCGGCGAGCGCCCGCTGTACCGCAACCGCTTCGAGGCGATCCGCAGCACGGTCCCGTACCGCGGCAGCGGCGTCGACGGCCACGGCGTGCGGCTGCACCCGCGTCCGACGATCAGCGGGCAGCAGACCGCGATCGTGGTCGGCCCGCCCGGCGCCGTCATCCACACCGACCGCGACCACCGCATCAAGGTGCAATTTCACTG
>JAKOOD010000325.1 GCA_022701635.1 Burkholderiaceae bacterium
GTATCGCTGCGCAGCGATATCGACGCCGAAATCGAGGCCTCCACACGCCTGGTGAACGTGCTGCTGGCGGCGACCGATCCGCCGTCCGCCGCCGCGCCCGGGCCATCGCTGGCGCAGCGCCTGGCCGGCGGCGGCTTGCGCCACTTGAGCATCCGCACGCCGGAGCTGCCGCCACCGGTCTACCAGCCGCATCCGCTGCTCGCCCGCCTCGGCCTGGCGCCTCTCGAGCGCGGCGAGCAGGCGATCCGCATCGGCGACCAGATGCTGTACATCGCCCCCAAGCCGCGTTCCGAAATCGATGAACGCCTGGCGGACACTGTTCAAATATGGAGCACTCTGCTGTTCTTTTTCGGAACAACCCTCCTGGTGACCTGGTGGTGCGCCGACCGCGCGCTGGCGCCGGTGCGCGAACTCGAGGCCAGCCTGCAGCGCCTGGCGCGCGGCGCGCCCGATCCCGCCCTGCCCGCCTTCGCGTTGCGCGAATTCGGCCGCGTGGCACGCGCCATCGAGCACCTGGCCGGCGCCCTGGCCGATGCGCGCGCCGCCCAGCGCGACCTGGCGCGCCAGCTGATCGCGGTACAGGAAGACGAGCGCCGTGCGCTGGCGCGTGAACTGCACGACGAAATGGGCCAGACCATGACCGCGCTGAACGTCACCGCGGCCCACCTGGCGCGCCATGCCGCTTGGCTGCCGCCACCGGCCGTGGCCGAGTGCGCCAGCGACCTGCGGCGCGACCTGCGCACCTGCAGCGAGCAGCTGCGCGCCATGCTCAAGACGCTGCGTCCGCACGGCCTGCACGCCAGTGGCCTGGCACACACGCTGCCGCACATGCTGAATGAGCTGGTGCAGGGCTGGCGCGGCCGCCACACCGAGATCGATTTCTCGCTCGACTTGGCGCAGGCGCTTTCCGGCTTCGACGACGGGCTGGCGCTGACGGTGTACCGCGTGGTGCAGGAAGCGCTGACCAATGCCGTGCGCCACAGCGGCGCGCGCCACTGCACGATACGAATCGCCGCAAGCCAGGGCCTGCTCGCGCTCGAGGTCAGCGACGACGGCCGCGGCCTGCCGGCGAACGCGTGCACGTTGCACTGGCACGGCGGCCTGCTCGGCATGCGCGAGCGGGTCGACATGGCCGGCGGCCAGCTCGACGTCCTGCCGAGTCCGGGCGGCGGCCTGTGCCTGCGCGCCCGTTTCACGCTGGCGGCCGCGGCCACCCAGCCGGCCGCCCGGACAGAAGGAGCACTGCCATGATTCGCATCGTCCTGGTCGACGACCACGCCATCGTCCGCAGCGGCTACCGCCGCCTGCTGTCCGCCGAACCGGACTTCGAGGTCGTCGGCGAAGCCGCCACCGTGCAGGAAGCAAATGCGCTGGTGGGACGGGTGCTGCCCGACGTCGCCGTGGTCGATCTGAGCCTGAAAGGCAGTAGCGGCCTGGAGGCCATCGCCGGCATGCTGGCGCGCCTGCCGCCGCTGCGCGTGCTGGTGCTGTCGATGCACGACGGCGCCGTCCACCTGGCCCAGGCGCTGAAGGCCGGCGCCCACGGTTATCTGACCAAGTGCAGCGAACCCGAGGAAGTCATCGACGGCATCCGCGGCGTGATGCACGGCCGGCGCGTGCTGTCGCGCGACATGCAGCACGTGGTCGCGCCCGAGGGCAACGCGTCGCTGCGCGAACTGAAGCCGCGCGAGTTTGAGCTGCTGCGCCTGCTGGTGCACGGCGAGTCGGTGCAGGACATCGCAGCAGCCATGCACCTGAGTCCGAAGACCGTGCTGAATTGCCTGACCTCGATCCGGCAGAAGCTGCATGCCGAGAACGATTTCAAGTTGATGCACATGGCGGCGCGCTCCGGACTAGTCGAATTTGGCACTGCGGCGCCCGTGTGATCGATTCCCTGGCCAGGGTGACCGATTGCGTGCCCTACGGACCTTGCACTGAGCCTTGCGAACGGCCCGGTCGGCCGGGAGCGGTCGCTCAGGTAGCAATACGATTCCTGTGGCACAGAGCCAACCAAAAGCCCACAATAGTAGCGATACAACATGATCGTCCGGAGCGCCACGCATTGAACGACATTGCATTCGAAAAGATCGACGGTTCCACGAGCGGAAGGCTGGACGCTGGATACGCCATGAGCGCTCTTGCGCTGCTCGGTGGCATACTGCTATTTTTTATGGCTAGTGGAACGCGCGCATTCCTTGCCGGCGGTGTCCTCCTCGTCACGGCGGTTCTCGGCTATGTCCAGCTTTTACGGACGGCACCGAAGCTGCATTACTTCCGTTATTTCTGGCTGGACCAGGATGGCATCCACCATATCGAAGGCAACAGCCCGGCCGACCGGACTGCGCATTTCGCATGGCATGAAATCGACAGTGCCGAGGCCTCGACGTCAGGCGATGACTTCAAGGGACTCGTGCTCACGTTGAAGCGCTCGGGCATGCAGGGCGTACCAGTCTTCCTGACAATGGAAAACGCCCAGGAGGCAGCGGCTGCAATACGAGAAGCCATGGACTCCGTGCATGATCGTGAGCGATCAGCTGGCTATTAAGGGTTCACGAGGGCCGCGGTTGCGGCGCCATCGGCGGCACCACGATGTTGTCGTTCAGGCGCAGGAACTTGAAACCGAGCAGTGTCGCCCCCTTTTTGCCCGTTTGCCGGTTGCGATCCTCGCGCGCTTCGGCGCGGGCGATGAAGCTGGCGAAGGTTTCTTCGCGCACCGCCGGGTCGGACGAATGCAGGAAATGACGCTCGCCGTCCGGACCGAGCACCACCAGACCGACGTGGGTGACCATGGTCTTGCCGTCGGCGAGGAGCGAGACCACGTTGACGTAGTCGCCTTCGCGCAGCTGGCCAGCCAGCGCGACGGCGCGCGCTTTCGGCACGTAGGCCTGGCGGCTGGTTTCGACCGGGATGTCGGCCTCGGTGTGATGGCGCGTCCTGAGGAAAGCCGCGCGGTCGACCGTCATGGGGTAGCTCGCGCCGTCCGTGCCGGCGAGTTGGGCGCTGACGTCGGTCACCAGCCAGCTGTTGGCAACGTTCCAGTCCAGTTCCGTGTAATGGTTGCGCGTCGCGACGCCGATGATCCCGTCACGGTAGCGGATGCGCTGCAGCATCCAGAAGAACTCGTCCCACGACTTCGACAGCGCCATCGCATAGGTATGTTCGACGAAGACCGTGCAATCGCTGTGATCGAGACTGAACATTGGCAGCGCGTCATGTACCTGGTACGGGAATTCGCCCAGCAAGTTCAAGCGATACGGCTGGCCGATGTTCTTGCGCGCGA
Organism: Burkholderiaceae bacterium; assembly: GCA_022701635.1. Lineage (GTDB taxonomy): Bacteria > Pseudomonadota > Gammaproteobacteria > Burkholderiales > Burkholderiaceae_D > Telluria > Telluria phyllosphaerae. Next base: position 3,281 of record JAKOOD010000325.1, read on the forward strand.
TCGCGGCGATGCGCTTGCGCACGTCGGGCTCGTGGGCGTGCTCCCAGGCGAGGTAGCGTCCGACCTCGACCGGCTGCATCTGGTAGAGCGGCTTCGCCGGCTGCGCGTCGATTGGCTCGGCAGTAGCCGTGCCGGCCAGCGCAGCTGACATGCAGGCCGCGCTTAAGGCTACTGCGCTAACGATGGCGATGAACGAACGGGCAAGACACATGCTTTTCTCTAGAGAAAATTCTACGTTACCCCGGCCGGACTCAAGCATCAAGAAGAATTTGCCGGTCTTCGTAGCTTTCACATGACCTTGTATGTCTGACCGTCAGCCTAGTCAAATAATATTTACCAATAAACAACAAGATTTATATATTGAGTCTTTGACGAACTTCCGCAACCGGCCATAGCGGAAGTATCCGACAGCGGCGCAGAGGATCGTTAAATGGGCGGTGCAAAACGAATGTGTCAGCAGGTCGAGTATCGCCACGCAGTACCGTACAGGTCATGTACCGCGGCTCAGTCACTATACCGGTGCTCAGGCGTAATCGAGACATAATGGTCATGTTGTTTTTGCTCGATCAATCCTATATTGCGCCCTATAAGGCGATGATAGCTCGAAGAAATCCCATCCTTTAAGATGCCGATATCGAATGCCAAACTACCTCTTGAATGTCCTATTGGCCTTACTTCTAAGCGTTTTAGCCACGACTGCTAACGCGGCAAGCTTCGACTGCAAGCTTGCTCAAGGTAAGGTCGAAAAAATGATCTGTGTCGATAGCGGTCTATCGACACTGGATGAACAGCTAGGTGCTGCTTATACACAAATTATTGGGATGGTCAGCGACAAACAGCCGGAAAAGTCGATGCAGCGTGCCTGGCTCAGGGCGAGAAACGCATGCACCGATATAGCTTGTCTGCAGCATGCATATGCAGCGCGTAACGCCGAGCTCCGCGCCAGGTTGGCCAGCCCCAGCCCGCTGGTTGGAATTTGGAAAAGAGAGTATTCATGTGATCAACTCAGCGGGATGTATGCGGAAAGGTGCAAACAGGGCGAGCGCGATAAATTCCAGCTGTCCATCGTGGTCCATGGCGACAATGTCTGCGCGCTCCATGTAGTTTGGGCAAACTCGGGCAATCGAGTCGATGAGGTCGAGGACTTGCAGCCCTCAATGACGGGCAAGACTGACGGTAATACGGCCACGATCCGCTTTAGCAGCACTTGGGGTGGGACAGGAACCGCTACTCTGCGCGTCCAGGGCGGTGAATTACACTGGAAAGTGAGTGGTAAAGATGAGGGCGAAACCTGGATTCCAGACGAAGCCGTGCTTGTACGCGTTCCCGCAATTGGATTCGACCGGATGCCGGCGTGCCATCACTGAAGGTCCGCTTCGGGTCGATTGCAGACGGCCGTGACACTCTGTGAGTTTTCCTCGTGAGCAACCTGCTATTCTGACTTGAACGGAGGCGATCGGGTAAAAGCAGCTATTTTCTACGTCACTGAGGTTTGATTCCTTCATGGACGCACCTTCGGAATGGGGCATTCAACCCACGGTGCGGCAGCTTGTCACAAAATGCCTCCTTACGAACTCAACCGTCACTACAATAATTCCATTGTGAGAGCGCGCGATAAAAAGTATGCGCTTCCTTGTTTTGACTATAGCCTTGGAAGGAAAAAAGACCGGTGACAAACGTGTTCAGAAAAGCGGTGCGCCTTTTTACTGTTCCGATCCACGTGCTGGCGGTGTGGCTGACGTTTCTGATCGCGCTGTGGGCTACCCATGGAGGCGCAGGGGGCGTTCCAGCGCTGTGCGGCGCCATCGCCGTTGCCGGCATCCTGTGGTGGCGATCTGCGCGTCTGACGTCGCGCCGCCGCGCCATCGTGCACGGCAGTCTCATGATACTGGCCTTGGCTGCGGTAGCCTATATCCTCGTGCCGCTCGCACCATCGTCCCTGGCGCCGCTTCCTGTCGACCCCTCAGCCGAGTTGTGGCAGACAGGACCGGGCCGGGCCGCCACCGTGTATCACTATCCGGCTGATACAGTACGCTCCAGGCATACTGCGCTTGTGTTCGTTCACGGCGGTCCAGGTGCGTATGTCAGGGACATCGATCGCGCCTTCTTCGCCAGTTTCGCGCGTGCCGGGTTCGACGTCGTGCTCTACGACCAGGTCGGTGCCGGTCGTTCTTCGCTTGTCAGTCCCGATCACTACACGCACGGCAACAATGTCAGGGATCTGGCTGCTGTGCTGGCGCGAGTGAACATGCCGACCGTACTGGTAGCACAATCGTATGGCGCGACGCTGGTCACGTCGGCACTGGCTAACCGAGACATACGCAAACAGATTACCCATCTCATTCTCACCGAACCCGGCCGCATCCCAGGTGCAGCATTCTCGTTGGATAAATCCATGTCGAAAAAGACGACACATGCTCCTGATGCGACGCTTTCACCTAGTGCAGCGGTCATGGGCAAGCTGATGGCGCCGCGCGCAATGCTTGCGGCTTTCCTTCCGACAGGGAACGGCCTTGCGTCGCAGGAGGAGCTCATCAACCTATACACGCCGGACGTGCAGCATTTACTGGTATCCAATTCGTTCTGTAAAGGCGATACCGCATTATTGAACAGTTTTCATCCTGGCCGTTTCAACCTGCTCGCGAACGCCCGCGTCAGCCGCGATGCCGGCAAGGCGGCGACGCCCGACTTGCACGACATGGCGGCGCCAGTAATGATGCTGCTTGGCGAATGCAGCTATATCCCTCGAGGGCGCGCAATGGAATACTTCGGTGTCTACACAACCGCACGCGCGCATCTTATTCCAGGCGTTGGACATATTGTTTGGGGTAACGCTCGTGGACAAGAACTTACACGCGACGCCATCATCCGATTCGTGGACGGCGCGCCGGGCTTGTTGCCCAATGAGCCGACCAAGGCAACCGCGCATCTGTTCGTAGAAAGCGGCAGGTAAGAAAACACAAACCGCCGCACTGGTTCGGAAGCGGACACTCGCATACCAATTGGCCGACTTGGATGCAAGCAGTCGTTCAAGGTTAAGACTTCAGCGAGCATTCCATGACGCCCCATCGCGCCAACCTCATCAGTCTTTTGCATGTGATCGCTTGAGAAAGCGGCCAGTTTTCTTATCAACAGCAGGTTCCGGCGAACTTGTGATACGAACAGCAGTCACATTTCCGTTCTTCCATCGCTCGAATTGCAGTGTCACGCTTCCGTCCTTTGCAACAAACGCCGTATCGCTAGCCGCTACTACTTCAATGCGCCCGATCCCATCGATGTCTGCAATGTGGCGCCGGCCTTCCGATGTCATCGTCAGCAGCCTTCCACCATCCAGTTGATACTGCCCGCGAAAGTCGTTGAACTCGTTGCTCGTCATTTCTTGAGCTGCTGCCGACAACGATACGGTAAGCAGAATTGCCATGATCCATTTTCCCATTTCGATCTCCTTTCATTATGAGCGTAAAATTCTTGTTCACAGTTAAGAAGCAATATAGGGAGGATTACGGGCAAGTAATGGCTGCTTCAGATAGAAGGCTGCGTGCGCGCTACGAGTGGTTGATTTGAAGGGTTGGACGGTTCCAGACCCTCAGGGAACCGCTGATTTAATCGTTCACCAAGCTGCCGAACTGTCACAACAGGTAAATGCCTTGCCAGGCTATCTCGAAGTCCGGGTGTAAAGGTGAGAATGTGCGCATTTCCGATCCCAAGCTTTTTGCTATGCTGGTTCCCTGGGAATCGCCAAAAATGAAGCCTTTGGTGGACGTGCGTACGGATCGCCCGCGGGACCGTCCATGATTCGTGGGTGCGCAAATGGAGACGCGGATGGACATCCTGAAGCACGTCGTTGCCCTGCTCGTCGCCATTGTTCTGCTGCCCGCAAGCGCGGCGGAGGTGGCGCCGGACAAGGTAATCGTCAAGGGCAAGCACGACACTTCCGAAGTCGTCATCAAGGGCGTGCGCGATCCGTCGGCCTGGATCCGCGTCGAGAGCCAGCATCTGGTCATCTATTCGGACAGCGATGCCGAGCAGGTCATCGACCTGGCGAATAATCTCGAGCGGCTCGACTACGTGCTGCGCATGTATCTGAAGCCATTCTTGATCAGGCAGACGGCACCGCCCAAGTTGACCCTGTATTTCCAGGACCGGTTCGACTGGGCGCCGGGACTCGGCAAGTTCCCGACCGATGCCGTGGGTCTCATCGACGGTTGCGTGTCCGGTACCCAGGCGTTCACGTTCAATCAGGGGCGGATGTGGAAGTCGACAAATGCGTCGCTGCTCAAGGACGACGGCGACGCCACGCTGTCCTCGATCTTTGCTTTGTACAGCGGGAACTTCGTCTACCGTCACACGGACATCCGTGGACCCATGTGGTTGATGGGAGGCTTGAAAGTCTATTTTGGCGGCGTCCGCTTCACCGACAACCAGATGGTGGTGGGCCGCGCTGCGGTTGCAACGGCCGATTCGATGAAGCGGATCGATTACGGCAACGAGCACCTGTTTTTCCTGACCTACGACGACGTGCTGCGCTCGTATTTGCCGCATGAATACGCGGGCCGCGTGCAGCGCGGCCAGAAAGTAACCCCGCAGGTTCTCGCACAAGCCGAGTTCCAGTCCCGCGCGTTCAACCTGGCGCACTACATGCTTTCGTCCGCCGACAACCGCGACAAGATGGCGCAATACCTGGAGCTGGTCAATAACGGGCGCGACGGCGGCACGGCGTTTGCAGACGTGTTCGGATTGTCGGGTTTCCAGCTCACCACGGCCATGTCGTATTACCGGCGCACGCAGATGAAGGTCATCAAGGTCGATTTTCCCGAACTGCCGGCGGCCCGCATCGACACGACTCGCCTGAGCCGTGTCGAGGGTGAATTCGTCCTCGACAATGCCGCGCTCAAGGACTGCCCCACGCCCGACAACGGCAGGCAGATGCTGCAGCGCGTACAGGCGGCCGCCGCCGCGGTGCGCGGCGTCGATTTCGCCCAGATGACCTTGAGCCGCGCCCAGGTCGACTGGGGCAATCCGCGCGACGCGATCCCGTATCTTGCGGGTGCGGCGCAGCGCGACCCCTACGACGATGAAATCCGATATCTGCTGGGCATGGCATACCTGAAACTCGCGGGGGCTACCACAGCGGATAAACGGGAATTACTTGCAGCGGCGAGGTCCAGCCTGACCGAAGCCGCGTTACTGGCGCCCGAAACACCCGGGATCGCGTACGCCTTGTTCCGCGTCGGGCTCATGGACCCGGACACGCCGCTGGAAAAGACCATGCCCCTGGCGGTCGATGCCTGGCGCCAGGGCCACGATGTCAGCCTGTTCGCCCGCGGCGCCGCATTGGCCCAGGCCTGGCTGGGCAATGCCACCGGTGCCTACGAGGCTTTCAATACCTTGGCCAGGACCGGGGAGGATCCGGAGAATGCAAAATGGGCCGTGCAGTGGCTCAAGCTGCTCGAACAAGGGGTAACGCGGGATAGCCTGCTGGCGGAAATGCGCCAACTGCCGCCTGCCTCGCCCGGCATCCGGGTGATGTACTTCGACCTGCGCTAGGGAACCGCTGATTTAATCGTTCACCAAGCTGCCAAACTGTCACAATAGCGCATCCAACTTCCGAGCCCACCGATGACGCAGCAAGAAGAAGCTGACTCGACGCGCAAGTCTGTATTCATGTGACAGGGCGCGGCGGCGCCACCGTGACTGCCGGTGGCGCAGGCGATGGCGGCGCGGGCGGATCGCCACGCTGGCAGGCACACAGAGGCGGCCAGGCATACCGCGCCCGCCAGGCTGGCGCTTGTCGGACTTACGCGGGTCCACACGGTCAGGCTCCCCCTGCGAGGCACACGGATGACCAGAATAGCCCGCGCACACCCTGCGGAAGTTCCTCAGCCGCTGGCGTGCCCGCTCACTCCAGTGCGCGCCGGCGCGACTCGACGTCGACGCACAGGACGGCAAGCGCGCCCAGTGCCAGGAAGGCGGCCAGCATGGCCAGCGCCAGCGTGAAATGCGCGACCATCACCGGCGCCACGATGGCCGGCGCCAGCAGGCCGCCGAAGCGCGCCAGCGCCCCGGCCAGGCCCATGCCGCTGGCGCGCAGGCCGGTCGGATAGACTTCGGGCGTGAACGCGTACAGTCCGGCCCAGGTACCCAGCAGCGCAAAACTCATCAAGAGCGTCGAACCCACCACCAGCGCGGTCGTGTTGCCGAGACTGTAGAGCATGCAGCCGACCGCGCTCAGCAGCAGGAAACCGATCAGGGTCGGCTTGCGGCCCCAGCGCTCCACGCCATATGCCGCGAGCGCGTAACCCGGCAGCTGCACCACGGCCAGCAAGACCAGGAAGGCCTGGCCGCGCATGAAGCCGAAGCCCTCCGCGCCCAGTTTCAATGGCAGGTAGACGAACACGCCGTAATAGGCAATCGAGACCAGTAGCCACGCGGCCAGCAGGGCCGCGGTGCGCCGCCGCAGGTGCTGGGAGAACAGTGCCGACACCGGCGGCCGCTGCGCGACCTCGGGGCCGAGCGGCGGCATCGAGGCCGTGCGGCCATTCACCCGCGCGACCCGTTCCAGCACCGCGTTCGCCTGCGCCGCCTTGCCGCTACGGCTGAGATACAGCGGCGATTCGGGCAGCGCCAGGCGCAGCACGATGCCCACCAGCGCCGGCAGGCCGGTGACCAGGAAGATCACGCGCCAGGCATCCGGTCCCCATCCTTCGGCCACCCAGGCCAGCAGCGCCAGCAGCACGGTACCGACCGCCCAGAACGATTCGAGCATCACCAGCCAGCGCCCGCGCCGGTCGCTCGGCAGGAATTCGGCCATCATCGTGTAATCGACCGGCAGGGTGCCGCCGACGCCGATCCCGGTGAGGAAGCGCAGCGCCAGCAGCCAGGTGAAATCCGGCGCGAAGCTCGACGCCACGCCGAAACAGGCATCGATCGCCACCGTCGCCATCAGTACCGGGCGCCGACCGAAGCGGTCCGCCAGGCGCCCGAACACGAAGGCCCCGATCAGCATCCCGACGAAGAAGCTGGAGCCGCTCTGCAGCGCCTGCGGCACCGGGATGCCGAAGGTTTTCGCGATGGTCGGCGCGCTGAAGCCGATCGACAGCACCTGCATGGCATCGGCCATCCAGACCAGGCCGAAAATCAGGAACAGGCGGCGCTGGAACTTGCCGACGCCGGCGAGTTCGATGGCTTGTTCGACGGTGATGGGCGATGCGGACATCCGGTTTTCCTAAAGGTTTGATGTAGAGGGAGCGATCCACCCGGCACGGCCAGCGCATCTTACCTGCAACGAAGCGCGCCGGGCGCCGCGCTCAGCCGCAGTCGAAGCGGACAGGCTGCCGCCGTCGTCCCGCAGCCGCGCTGGAACCCTGTCGTTGGCACTGCCCGTCCATTCAAAAGATAATAACCGTCGATTATGTGCCGATAAGTAACATCCATGAATTTCCTTCCGCATTGCCTGGTGGCCGGCATGTTCGCCCTCGGCCTGCTGGTCAGCTGTGTCAGCGGCCCGCACATCGACCGGTCGCTGTCGACGCCCGACCAGCGCAGCCGGGTAAAGTACCTGGTGCTGCACTACACCGTCACCGACACGCGGCAATCGATCCGCATCCTCACGCACAAGACCGGGGTCGAAGCCAGTATCCATTATTTGCTGAGCAACGACGAGAAACCGGTCATCTACGGCATCGTGGACGAAAGCCGCGCCGCCTACCAGGCCGGCGGCGACTCGGGCTGGAAGGCCGACCGTAACCTGAACAACAGCTCGATCGGCATCGAGATCGTGAATCCGGGCTGGGTCGACGGCCCTGATGGGCGCACCTGGGCGCCCTTCCCGGAACAGCAGATCGATACGCTGATCCCGCTGCTCAAGGACATCATGGCACGCCATCACATCGCGCCGGACAACGTGGTCGGCCACGCCGACGTCGCGCCGCAGCGCAAGCAGGATCCGGGCGCCCTGTTCCCGTGGAAGCGGCTGGCGGCCGAAGGCATCGTGCCCTGGCCCGACGAAAGCGTGGTGGCCGCCAAGCGCGCCCGCTACAAGGCTGCGTTGCCGAACATCGCCTGGTTCCAGCGCAAGCTGGCCGCGATCGGCTACGTCGTGCCGCGCGACGGCCAGCCAAGCCAGGCAACGCGCAACGTGCTGATCGCCTTCCAGACCCACTACCGGCCGTCGAAGATCGACGGCGAGCCGGATGCCGAGACGGCTGCGCTACTGGACAGCCCGATGCGGGTGGCCGGGGCGCAGGTCGGCGGCACGCGCTGAACCTGACCATGGGACCCGATCGCTGCGTCGCACAGCGACCGGCCGGACTTTCTTGACGATCAGCGCGCGGCGGCCGCCTTGGCGCGTGCCTTGTGCAGCTTCTTGTAGCTGTCGAGCAGGCGCTGGTGGCGGTCCAGGCCTTCCAGCCCCATGCTGGTCGGGGTCAAGCCGAAGAAACGCACGCTGCCGTCCACCGATCCCAG
>JAKOOD010000348.1 GCA_022701635.1 Burkholderiaceae bacterium
CCCAGGGCCGGATCGCCATCGCTCCAGATCCCCATCACCGGCATCCGCACCCGTGGATAAGCCTTGGGCAGCGCCAGCCCGACATTCGCGCGGTAATAGTTGAGCGCCGCCGTCAGGCGGCCAGGTGGCGACAGGTCGCGTTTCCAGTGCTCGGCCTGGCCAGGTTCGCCGGTGAACTGGCGCATCATGAACCAATCGCCGGCGCGCAGCATCTGTTCGGCGATGCCGGGCACTATAAAACCGAGGACATAGGTCATGCGCAAGTGCTGGATCAGGCCGGCGCGTGCGATCGCCGACGGGTGGCCGGTCGACAGGGCCACCAGGCGTTCGATGCGCTGCGGCGCCAGTGCCGCCAGCTGCCAGCCGATCAGGCCGCCCCAGTCATGACCGACCAGGCTGACTTTGTCGATCTTGAGCGCATCCAATAAACCAAGGACGTCGCCGCGCAGCTTTTCCAGCGTGTAATCGTAGATACCGCCGGGCGCATCCGTCCGGCCATAGCCGCGCAAGTCCGGCGCCAGCACGCGGTAGCCGGCGGCGGCCAGCACCCCGACCTGCTTGCGCCAGACGAGGTGGGTGTCGGGAAAGCCGTGCAGCAGCAGCACCGGCGGCCCCTGCCCGGTCATGGTGGTATGCATGCGGATGCCATTTACATCCAGCATCAGGGATTCGTCGATCACGCGCGTCTCCTCGAGTAGGCATGGGCCAGTTCGCCGACGATACCGCGCCGGAACAACAGCACGCAGACAACGAAGATCAGCCCGGTGACGATGCCCACCGATTCGCCCAGCGATGCAAACCATTCTACATGGGTGGCCCCCGCAAGAAAGTTCCCGAGGTCGCCCAGCTTGTTTTCCAGCGCGACCACGAGAAAGGCGCCGAGGATCGGCCCGGCCAGCGTACCCATGCCGCCGACCAGGGTCATCAGGATGACGAGCCCGGACATGGTCCAGTGGACGTCGGTCAAGGTCTCGAAACCGAGCACGACCGCCTTGAGCGCACCGGCCAGCCCGGCCAGCGCGGCCGACAACACGAAGGCCAGCAATTTGTAGCGGTCGACGTCGTAGCCGAGGGAGATCGCGCGCGCCTCGTTTTCCTTGATCGCGCGCAGCACCTGGCCGAACGGCGAGTGCACCGTGCGCACGATCAGGGCGAAGCCGGCGGCGCTGATGGCCAGCACCACGTAGTACAAAGCGAGGTCGCTGCCGAGGTCGAGCCAACCCAGCAGGCGGCCGCGAGGTATGCCCTGCAGCCCGTCTTCGCCGTGGGTGAATGGTGCGCGCAGCGCCGAAAAATACACCATCTGCGCCAGCGCCAGCGTGATCATCGCAAAGTAAATGCCCTGGCGCCGGATCGCCAGCGCGCCGATCACGAGTCCGAGCAGCGCCGCCGCCAGTACGCCGAGCAGGATGCCGAGCTCGAACGGCAAGCCCAGCGTCGCCAGCGCATGGCCGGCCACGTAGCCGGCGCCGCCGAAAAAGGCGGCGTGGCCAAAGGACAGCAAGCCGGCATAGCCGATCAGTAAATTAAACGCACAGGCGAACAGGCCGAAGCAAAGCAGCTTCATCAGGAATACCGGATAGCCGACGAAAGGCGCCACCACGGCCGCCAGCAGGACAAGGAGATAGACGATTTTCTTGGACATTATTTTTCCTTGCCGAACAGGCCGGCGGGACGCAGCAGCAGCACGATCACCATCACCACGAACACCACCACTTCCGACGCTTCCGGATACCAGACCCGGGTCAAGCCCTCGATCACGCCCAGGCCGAGGCCGGTCAAAATGGCGCCGAGGATGGAACCCATGCCGCCGATCACCACCACCGCGAACACGACGATGATCAGGTTGGAGCCCATCAGCGGCGTGACGTTGATGACCGGCGCCGCCAGCACCCCGGCCAGGCCGGCCAGCGCCACCCCGAAGCCGTAGGTCAGCATCACCATGCGCGGCACGTTGACGCCGAAGGCTTCGACCAGTTTCGGGTTCTCAGTGCCGGCGCGCAGGGTCGCGCCCAGGCGCGTCTTTTCGATCACGAACCAGGTCACGAGGCAGACCGCCAGGGAAGCCGCCACCACCCAGGCGCGGTAGTTCGGCAAGATCATGAAGCCGAGGTCGGTGGCGCCGGCCAGCATGTCCGGCACGTCGAGGGTCTGGCCCGACACCCCGTAAAAGGAGCGGAACAAGCCTTCCAGCAGCAGCGTGATGCCGAAGGTCAGCAACAAGCCATACAGGTGGTCGAGCCGGTACAAGCGGCGCAGCATGGCGCGCTCGACCAGGATGCCAAACAGGCCCACCGCCAGTGGCGCCAGCACCAGCATCGCCCAGTAGTTCAGGCCGAAGCTGGTGACGCCGATGAAGGCGGCGAAGGCGCCCATCATGTACAGCGCCCCGTGCGCGAAATTGATCACGTTGAGCAGGCCGAAGATGACGGCCAGGCCGAGCGACAGCATCGCATAGAAGGAGCCGTTGACCAGGCCCAGCAGTAGCTGGCTCAGCAGGGCCGGCAGGGGAACGCCGAAGAGTTCCATCGTCCTACTTCCACAGCGCGCACTTGGTTTCGGCCTTGGTGGTGTAGGCCTGGGCACCCGGGATCGTCGCCACCACCTTGTAGTAATCCCATGCCGCTTTCGATTCCTTCGGCGTTTTGACTTGCATCAGGTACATGTCGTAGACCATGCGACCGTCCGGACGGATCTCGCCATTCTTGGTGAACATGTCGTTGATGCGGGTCTTCTTGAGCTGGGCCATGACCTTGTCGGCGTCGTCGCTGCCGAGCGTCTTGACGGCGTTCAGGTAATTGGTGGCGGCCGAATAATCGGCCGCCTGCAGCATCGACGGCTGCTTCTTCATCTTGGAAAAGTAGCGCTTGGCCCAGGCGCGGCTGGCGTCGTTCTGGTCCCAGTACCAGCCGTCGGTGAGGTACAGGCCCTGGGTCGTGTTCAGGCCCAGCGTGTGGATATCGTTGATGAAGACCAGTAGCCCGGCGACCTTCATTTTCTTGGTCAAGCCGAATTCGTTGGCCGCCTTGACGGCATTGATGAAATCGCCGCCGGCATTCGCCAGGCCCAGCACCTGCGCCTTGGATCCCTGGGCCTGCAGCAGGAAGGACGAGAAGTCGGAAGCGGACAACGGGTGGCGCACGCTGCCGAGTACACTGCCGCCGTTGGCCTTGACGACGTCGGTGGTGTCCTTTTCGAGCGACTGGCCGAATGCATAGTCGGCGGTCAGGAAATACCAGGACTTGCCGCCCTGCTTCACCATGGTGGCGCCGGTGCCGCGCGCCAGCGCCACGGTGTCGTAGGCGTAGTGCACGGTGTAGGGCGAGCACTGTTCGTTGGTCAATTGTGCGGTGCCGGACCCGATCGCGATGAACACTTTTTTCTTTTCACGTGCGACTTTCGCCATGGCCAGGCTGGCACCGGAATTGGTGCCGCCGATCAGCATGTCGACGCCCTGCTGGTCGAACCATTCACGGGCGCGGCTGGCGGCGATGTCCGGTTTGTTCTGGTGGTCGGCGACCACGAACGCGATTTTTTTGCCGTTGATGGTGCCGCCCATGTCGGCGATCGCCATGCGCACCGCTTCCGCGCCGCCATTGCCGTCGACGTCGGAATACACGCCGGACAGATCGGTGATCATGCCGATCTTGATGGTGTCGCCCGAGACTTGGGCCTGGGCCGGCAGGGACAGGGCCGCGCTGGCGGCAAGGGCGATCGCTGTGATGTTCATTCTCGTCTCCGTTGTGAAAAATCGCTTGTTGTGTTCTTGCTTGGGTTCAGACGCCGAGCAGTTCCGTCAGTGCCGGCATGCTGGCCTGCAGTTGTGAAGCCGCAATCGTGCTGACGATGCGGCCGTGTTCCATGACATGAAAGCGGTCGGCCAGCGGCGCCGCGAAGCGGAAATTCTGTTCCACCATCACGATCGTGTAGCCGCGTTCCTTCAGCGTGAGGATGGTGCGCGCCAGTGCCTGCACGATGACCGGCGCCAGTCCTTCCGAGATTTCATCGAGCAGGAGCAGGCGCGCGCCGGTGCGCAGGATGCGCGCCACCGCCAGCATCTGCTGTTCGCCGCCGGACAGGCGCGTGCCCTGGCTGTGGCGGCGCTCGTAGAGGTTGGGAAACATGGCATAGATCTCGTCGACGCTCATGGCGGCGCGCATCGGCTGCCCTGCCCCGCTGCCATGACCCTGCAGCCGGGGCGGCAGCATCAGGTTTTCCTCGGTCGACAGCGCCGAGAAAATGCCGCGCTCTTCCGGGCAATAGCCGATGCCGAGATGGGCGATCCGGTGCGTCGGCAGGGAAATCGCCTCGACGCCGTCGACCTTGATCGAACCCGAGCGGGCACCGGTCAGGCCCATGACGGCGCGCAAGGTCGTGGTGCGGCCGGCGCCGTTACGCCCGAGCAGGGTCACGACTTCGCCGCGGGCGACGCTGAAACTGACGTCGTGCAGGATGTGCGATTCGCCATACCAGGCTTGGACGCCCGCCAATTCGAGCGCGGCCGTCATCCGTGGGCTCCCTGCAAGGCGGCATCGGCGCTGCCCATGTAGGCTTCCATCACCTGCGGATTCTTCGCTACCTCGGCATAACTGCCCTCGGCCAGGATGGCGCCGCGCTGCAGCAGCGAGATCCGGTCGCAGATGCCGGACACCACGTTCATGTTGTGCTCGACCATCAGCACCGTTCTCCCCTGCGCCACCTTCTTGATCAGCGCCGTCACCCGGTGCACGTCCTCATGGCCCATGCCCTGGGTCGGCTCGTCGAGCAGCATCAGTTCCGGTTCCATGCCCAGCGTGGTGGCGATCTCGAGCGCGCGCTTGCGGCCGTAGGGCAAGTCGGCGGTGACGGTGTCGGCAAAGTCGGCCAGGTCGACCTCGGCCAGCAATTCACGTGCGCGTTCGTCGAGCACCCCGAGGGAGCGCCCGCTGCGCCAGAATTGGTAACTGGTGCCGAGCCGGCGCTGCAGGCCGACGCGCACGTTCTGCAGCACCGTCAGGTGCGGGAACACGGCCGATATCTGGAACGAACGCACGATGCCCAGGCGCGCCACCCGGGCCGGCGGCACACGGCTGATGTCGCGGCCGTTGAACAGGATCTGGCCCGAGGTCGGCGCCAGGAAGCGCGTCAGCAAATTAAAACAGGTGGTTTTACCGGCGCCGTTGGGGCCGATCAACGCGTGGATATGGCCGCGCCGCACCTGCAGATCGACGGCGTCGACCGCCGTAAACCCCTTGAATTCCTTGCTGAGCTTGCGCGTTTCGAGAATGATGTCCGCGTCGGCCATGCCGGTCGTCTCCTTATGCTGTCGTCTCCGCTGTCGTCTGCGCGGTGGTGTCGAGAATCCATTGCGCCGCCTGTTCGGCGATCATCAGGGTCGGTGAATTCGTGTTGCCGGACGTGATCCAGGGCATGACGGAGGCATCGACCACGCGCAACCCGGCCACGCCCTTGACCCGCAAGCGGCTGTCGAGCACCGCCAAGGGATCGCCGGCGGGCCCCATGCGGCAGGTGCCGACCGGGTGGAAAATCGTGGTGCCGATCAGGCTGGCCGCTTCGGCCAGCTCTTCCTCGGTGCGGTAATGCGGCCCCGGCTTGACCTCTTCGGGCCGGTATTTCGCCAGCGCCTTCGAAGCCACGATACGCCGCGTCAGCGCCAGCGCATCGGCCGCGACCTTGCGGTCTTCGGCCGTGCTCAGGTAATTCGGCGTGATCTTCGGCGGGATGTAACTGTCGCTCGAGGCGAGGCGGACATGGCCGCGCGAGCTCGGGCGCAGGTTGCAGACGCTGGCCGTGAACGCGGGAAAACCATGCAGGGGATCGCCGAATTTTTCCAGAGACAGCGGTTGCACGTGGTATTGCAGGTCGGGCGTGGCCTGGGACGGGTCGGAGCGGGCAAACGCGCCCAGCTGCGACGGCGCCATCGACATCGGCCCGCTCTGCGACAGCACATATTGCAGCCCGATCATCATCTTGCCGTACCAGGAGGCGGCGCTGGTGTTCAGCGAGCGCGCGCCGCTGATGCGGTAGACCATGCGCAATTGCAGGTGATCCTGCAGGTTGGCACCGACGCCGGGGGCATCGACCCGGGGTCGGATGCCGTGCGCGTGCAGCAAGTCGGCCGGCCCGATCCCGGACAATTGCAGGATGTGCGGCGAACCGATGGCGCCGGCGGCGAGCAGGGTTTCGCGGCGCGCCGTGGCGCTGAACGCCCTGCCCCCGCCCGTAAAACGCACGCCGCGGCAGACCTGGCCGTGTGCGCTGACCTCGATCAGCAGCCGCTCGACGTGGCAGCCGGTCATGATGGTCAGATTCGGGCGCCGCGCCGCCGGCCGCAAGAAGGCCTTGGCCGTGTTCAGGCGGATGCCGCGGCGCTGGTTGACGTCGAAATAGGCGCAGCCGGCGTTGTCCCCGCCATTGAAATCGGCGATTTTCGGGATGCCGTTCTCGGCCGCCGCTTCGCGGAACGCATCCAGGATTTCCCATGACAGGCGCTGGCGCTCGACGCGCCACTCGCCTCCGCTGCCGTGGATGGCGCTGGCGCCGCCGTGATGGTCTTCACTGCGTTTAAAAACCGGCAGCACGGCATCCCAGCGCCAGGATGGATCGCCGGTGAACGCCGCCCAGCGGTCGTAGTCGCCGGCCTGGCCGCGCATGTAGATCATGCCGTTGATCGAGGAACTGCCGCCCAGCACTTTACCGCGTGGATACAGGAGGGCACGGCCACCCAGGCCCGGTTCGAGCTCGGTGCGGAACAGCCAGTCGGTGCGTGGATTGTCGATGCAGTAGAGGTAGCCGACCGGGATGTGGATCCACAGGTAGTCATCCTTACCGCCGGCTTCGAGCAGCAAGACCCGGGTCCCGGGGCGGCGGGTGAGACGGTTGGCCAGCAGGCAGCCGGCGGTGCCGGCGCCGACGATGACGTAATCGTATTCTCCCGCCGATTCCATGCCGCGCCTCTCGATCCAATTACGTCGATCAGGTAATGCCGCTCAGGATGCAGATCAGAACTTCGTGGAGGCAAGCTTACCAGATGATTAAGGTTTACAGGCACGCATCCGTTGTGGATAAAGGTTTGCATATCCACAGGTATCGATTGTGAGGAACGCCGTGTTTTTCCATGAGCAAAAATTTTGTCCAGTTTTTCCACCAAGCACATACATGGACGGCCCACTGCCTTATACGGTAGGTAAACGTTTGATCTTGTGAACAAAACCGGGCTTATCCACAGAGAATGGGGGACGTTAACTATTACCATTATTCTGTATACAAGCTTTTGGTTGTAAACCTGACGACCTGCTTCGCGCATGCCGACAGCGTGCGAAAAAAAAGCCGCCTCGCGACAGCGCTGACACTGTCGAACCGCGCTGTAGAACGGTTAACCAAAAAGCGGGCGTCACCGAAGAAACCTATCCAGGCGCCGATCCAGCTGCCGGCCTGGACGGCATTCCGACGTCGACAGCCTTGTCGACCACCTGAAAAACCGCGTTTACCAAGAAAAATCAGCACCGCTGTGGATAAGCCCATGCATATCAACAGGATCGAATGTGCGGAACTGCCTCGTCCGTCCACACCCTGATTTTTATCCAGTTAACGTCCTCGCCAGACACAAGGCTTGTCCAGCTGCTTGGAACGCAGGTAAACCATTGAGCTTGTGAAGAAAATCCGGCTTATCCACAGATGGACCGACGTTTACTATCACTACCAATTTATATATTTATCCAAGTTAACTAAAACAATGACGCGGTGCGCGTGGACAAACGGCTGCCGCCCAGCCGCGTGACTGCATGCTTTCGTTTGTCTACAGGAAGAACGCGATGCGAACCCATCGCAGGGAAACTGGTTAACGGCTGGTCGAAGAAAGGATTGGCAGACATGGCATGTCAACGCAGGAGGGTCGTTCAGGATCGTGGCAGGGTTGCTGGCATCGTCTACGGCAGTCTCATCCCTGCAAAACTGGTTCTTAAGACAACAAAACCGACCTTTCAGACTGGCGCCTGTGGAGAAAGCCTTGCATATCCACAGGACTGGATGTGCAGAAGACGCCTTTTCTGGTGAAGGCCGCTTTTTGTCCACGAACGGTTCAGCTTAGATACAATCCTTTTCCAGCGTATACGTCGTCACGTAAACCGTTGATGCTGTAGACAAATCCGGCTTTATCCACAGAAGAAGCCGCGTTTACTATCTACTACCAGTTTTTATATATATCTTTGGTCTATTAAAACAAAAGCCGGCAAACAGAGAAGCAGGACGGCAAACGGCATGAACGACGACGACCTGCGTAAACATGCGTATACGTCGGACGCATAGGTCAGCGATGAAGCACCTATACATCCGGCGTATGAGCACGACAGCAAGCGTGTATGCGTCCGGCGTATACACCGTTAACATCACCTTCAACCCCTTCCAGGACGGTCAAACTATGCGGTTAGGCATCATCAGCGCCTTGCACGAAGAACAGCAGGGCCTCGTGGAAGCCATGCAGAGCCCCTACAAGCGCATCCATGGCATGCGTGAGGTCTGGGTCGGGCAACTGTGGGAAATCGACGCTGTGTGCGTTCTATCGCGAATTGGCAAGGTTGCCGCTGCCATGACGGCGACACTGCTTGTGGAAAAGTTTGGTGTTACCCACATCCTGTTCACGGGCGTGGCCGGCAGTGCCGACAAATCGGTGCGTGTCGGCGACATCGTGGTCGCGGAATCGCTGGTCCAGCACGACATGGATGCGAGTCCCTTGTTTCCACGTCATGAGGTGCCGTTAACCGGGATCAGCCACTTCGCATCGGACCAGACCATGGCGCTGCAATTGCTACAGGCAGCCGGCGACTTCCTCGACGCTGAACTAGCGACCACCATCGATGCCCAGGAAAGGGCCGTATTCGCGCTCCAGGCGCCGCGCATCCATCGGGGCCTCATCGGTAGCGGCGACCAGTTCGTGGGCAGCAGAGAGCGCATACAGGCCCTTGGCGAGGCTCTGCCGGGTTTGCTGGCGGTCGAGATGGAGGGCGCTGCGGTGGCCCAGGTGTGTTTCGAGCTCGGCATCCCGTTTGGCGTGATTCGCACGATTTCCGACAATGCCAATGAAAACGCGGCCACCGATTTCATGCGCTTCGTGAAATCGGTGGCCGCGCGTTATGCATTTTGTATCGTCCGCCAGTTCTGCCGGCAGCTGGGGGCCGGGGTTCAGCCCAATAAAGTGTCTGCCGGCACGTAGTCGTAGCCGAGGTCCCAGGCCACGGCCTGGTGCGTGATCTTGCCCTGGCACACGTTCAGGCCATTCTTGAGGTGGGGATCATCGCGCAGCGCTCCCTGCCAGCCCTTGTTGGCCAGCGCGATCGCGTGCGCGATGGTGGCGTTGTTCAGCGCAAAGGTCGAGGTCCGCGCCACCGCGCCCGGCATGTTCGCCACGCAGTAATGGACCACGCCATCGACCAGGAAGGTCGGGTCGGCGTGGGTGGTCGGGTGCGAGGTCTCGAAGCAGCCGCCCTGGTCGATCGCGACGTCGACCATGACCGCCCCCTTTTTCATGCGCGCCACCATCGCCCGCGTGACCAGCTTCGGCGCCGCCGCGCCCGGCACCAGTACGCCGCCGACGACCAGGTCGGCCGACAGCACCGCTTCCTCGATCGCGTGCGCATTCGAATACAGGGTCGAGATGCGGTTGCCGAACACCAGGTCGAGCTGGCGCAGGCGGTCGACGTTTTTGTCGAGCACGGTGACGCGGGCGCCGCTGCCGACCGCCATCTGCAGCGCATTGGTGCCGACCACGCCGGCGCCGATGATGACCACGTGGCCGGCCGCCACGCCCGGTACGCCGCCCAGCAGCAGGCCCATGCCGCCCTTCGACTTTTCCAGGTGGCTGGCGCCGGCCTGGATCGCCATCCGCCCCGCCACCTCGCTCATCGGTGCCAGCAGCGGCAAGCCGCCGCCGGGACCGGTGATGGTTTCGTAGGCGATGCAGACCGCGCCGGCATCGATCAGCGCCGCGGTCTGCTCCGGATCCGGGGCCAGGTGCAGATAGGTGTACAGGATCTGCCCGGGACGCAGCATGGCGCATTCGCCCGGCTGCGGTTCCTTGACCTTCACGATCATGTCGGCCTGCGCGAAGATGGCAGGCGCCTCGCCGGCGATGCTGGCGCCGGCCGCCTGGTATTGCGCATCGGACAGGCCGATCTCGGCACCGGCGCCGGTCTGCACCAGCACCTGGTGGCCGCGCGCCACCAGCTCATGCACGCTGGCCGGTGTCAGGCCGACCCGGTACTCGTGGTTTTTGATTTCTTTGGGAACGCCTACTAGCATGTCTTCCTCCAAGTTATGCATCGCATACTGCGGAGACCTCGCGAACCTGCTGCCGCTCGCGACGGTTTTCGAGGCCCCCGCGGGGACTACAGAATTCGGGGCTCCCGGATGATCACACTCCCAGCGTCATCAGGCTTGCGTTACCCCCAGCCGCAGTCGTGTTGACGCACAGTGCGCGTTCCGCCACCAGGCGCCACAGGGCGACCGGCGCGTTCTCGCGGGTGTCGACGATGCCGACGATGGCGCCCGGACGGCCTGCCAGCCGGTCGTGCAGCGTGCTCGACGCGCCGGCCTCGACCAGCGCCAGCGCGATCTCGCTGCCTTCCAGCCTGGCGGTGCCGATCACGCGCAGCTGGGCCTGGACACCGGCCGGCAGGTTGGCCGGCAGCAGCGCGCGGCCCTCTTCCAGCACCAGCGCACGGTTACCGGTGGCGAACACCGCCGCCAGCTGGTTCAGCAGGCCGGCGG
>JAKOOD010000354.1 GCA_022701635.1 Burkholderiaceae bacterium
GCCAGGGCCAGCACGCCGACCGTGATGCCCGAGGTCGGCAGCATCGGCGTCGACAGCTCGCCGAGCTGGAACGCGAGGATCGCGGTCTGGCGCGTGACGCCGACCAGGTCGGCCAGCGGCGCCATGATCGGCATGGTCAGCGCGGCCTGGCCGGTGCCCGAGTGGATGAAGAAGTTGATTACCGACTGGATCAGGTACATCTTCTGGGCGGCGAACACCGGGTGGCTCGACTGCACCAGCGGCATCAGGCCATGCAGCATGGTGTCGATGATGTGGGCGTCGCGCGCGATGATCATGGTAGCGCGCGCGATCGCGATCACCAGCGCGGTCGGGGCCAGGTCCTTCACGCCCTGCATGAAGGCGCTTACCCAGTCGTCGGTGCCGAGGCGCGCCACCAGGCCGGCGACGATCGCCATCGCCAGGAACAGGGCGGCGATCTCGTCGACGAACCAGTCGAACTTCACGACGCCGATCACCATCGCGCCCAGCGCCAGCGCGAAGATCGCCAGCACCGCGACATGGCGCCCGCGCATGCGTTCATGCGCGTGCTCTGCGGAGAGTCCAGCCGGCTGTTCCTTGCGCTTGGCCTGGTCGAGGATGAAGGTCGGGCTGAGCGTCGGCGTGCGCTTGACCCGCGCCGCGTACCACATCAGGAAGGCGATCGTCACCGCGGTCACCGTCACCCACACGATCAGGCGGTAGCCCATCCCGGAAAACACCGGCACGCCGGCGATGCCCTGCGCGATGCCGACGTTGAACGGATTCAGGAAGGCGGCGCCGAAGCCGGCCTGCGAGCCGAGGAAGGGAATCGACACGCCGGTCACGGTGTCGTAGCCGAGCGCCAGCGCCAGCGGCACGAAGATCAGCACGAACGGAATCGCCTCCTCGTTCATGCCGAAGGTGGCGCCGCCGAGCGAGAACAGGGTGACGAAGACCGGGATCAGGGTGGCGCGGATCAGCGGCGAGTGCGCATGCGCCCTGGCGATCGAGCGGATCGCGGTATCGATCGCTTCGGTCTTCTGGATCACGGCAAAGGCGCCGCCGACGATCAGCACGAAGCCGATGATCTGCGCCGCTTCGACGAAGCCCTTGATCGGCGCCTTCATCAGCGCCACCAGGCCCTGCGGGCTGCTGGCCACGTAGTGGAAGGATGCCGGGTCGATCAGCTGCTTGCCGTTCACCAGGTGGGTGTCGTACTTCCCGCCCGGGATCAGCCAGGTGGACAGCGCGATCAGCGCCAGGATCGCGAACAGCAGGACGAAGGTATTGGGCAGGCGCAGGCGCATGGTCATAGCCTCACTGGCTTAACAGGGAACCGCTACGGAAGGGCGTGGCGCCGGCCATCTTGCAGACCTGCATGCCGCGCAGCAGGTGGCGGTGCGCGGTGGAGGCGAACAGCAGCCCGCCGCGCTGCGCGCGCAGCGTGGTGGTGGCGCCGCTGACCGGGTTGACGATGTCGGCGACCGCTTCGCCGGCCAGCACCTGGTCGCCCAGCGCCTTGAGGAACACCAGCACTCCCGACTGCGGCGCATATAAAGGCTCGACGCCTTCGAGCGGGGTCGCCGCGCACAGGGCATCGGGCGCCGCCGCCGGCGCCAGGTCGAGCACGCCCTCGTGCGCCAGGTACTGCAGCAGCGCCTGCGCGTCGCGTTCGGCGTAGTCGTAGCGCACGTCCATCTCGCCGCGCAGCTCCACCGTGATGGCGGCGCAGGCCGGCGGGATCGGGATCGCCGGACCGAAGTGCTCGGCCAGGTCCCACCACAAGCGGCTGCAGGCTTCGTCGAAGGGCTCGCCGCCGGAGGCGCCGGACAGCAGCAGGGCGCGCGCGCCGAGCAGGGCGGCAAGCGGTTCGGCGCGCGCGCCCAGCGCGGTGCCGGCGTACATGTGCAGCAGCGCTTCGTTGTCGCAATGGAGGTCGAGCACGACATCGGCGTCGATCGCCATCGACAGCAGCGTTTTCTTGAGGACCGCGGTGGCGCCGGTGACATCCCAGCGGGCGACCGCGGCGTGCGCCTCGGCGCGGATGGTGGCGACGTTCTGCGCCGCGTCGCCGCCCAGGCGGCCGGCCAGGCTGGCCGCCAGCTCGCCGGCGACGTGCAGGAAGTCGCGGTTGAAATTGATGCCGGTGCCGAGGTCGAAGCGCCCGAACGGCGTGCCCTGCACCAGCTGCGACAGGCCGATCGGGTTGGCCGCCGGCACCAGGATCACCTCGCCGTGGATGCGCCCTGCGGCATCCAGCCGTTCGAGTTCGCGCCTCAGGACGTGGGCCACCAGCATGGCCGGCACCTCGTCCGCGTGCAGCGAGGCCTGGATATACGCCTTGCGGCCGCTGCCGCCGTCAGCGCGCGTGCGGCCGTAATGGCAGGACGTCAGCGCGTAGGCGGCGATGCCCGGTTCGTCTGCGATCGGATGGGTGTGTATAGGCATGTTGCAGTCTCCGGACCCCGGTTGATGGCTCTGTTCGATCGATTATGTATGAATTTTTACACAAGGTAAATCGATGAAGGATTATTTTCAGAATCTTGTTGAGTTCTTGAATGCAACTAGATTAGAGTAAAAAAGCTAATTTTTTTCATCCAAGGCGACGATGACCCCTGCTGCCTCCTCCCGCGCTGCCACGCCCGACATCGGCTTTGCCGAGTCCGGGCTCGGCCAGGCCCTGCGGCGCATGCTGGCCGAGGGCTCGGCGTCGAATCGCGCGATCGCCGACTACCTGCTGCGCAACCAGGTGCGCGTGACCGCGCTCGGCGTCGAGGAACTGGCCGAGGCCTGCGCGGTGTCGACCGCCACCATCAGCCGCTTCGCGCGCGACCTCGGCTTCCGGAACTATGCGGCGATGCGCGGCGCGGTGGCCGAGACGCTGCAGTCGGTGCTGCAGCCGGTCGAGAAGCTGCGTTCCACCATCGCGCGGCGCGCCGTCCAATCCCCGGCACTGGAAAGCCTGGGCTATGCCGAGGCGGCCATCACCGCCACCAGCGCCGCGCTGGCCGGCGACCGGATCGACCGCATCGGCGCCATGCTGACCAAGGCGCGCGCGGTGTACGTGCTCGGCTTCGGCCTGTCCTCGTTCCTGGCCGGCGCGCTGGCGATGCACCTGCAGCCGTTCTGCCGCCACGTGATCGACGTCGCCGTCGGCGGCGGCACCGAGGTCGCCGCCAGCCACCTGGCCACCATCACCGCCAAGGACGTGCTGGTGGTGATCTCGCTGCCGCGCTACACGCTGGACGCGGTGTCGCTGACCCGCTTCGCGCGCGACAGCGGCGCCACCATCGTCTCCATCACCGATTCGCCCGCGTCCCCGCTGGCGGCGCTCGGCCACCACGTGCTGTACGCGCACAGCACGCATCCGGTGCTGCCCAGCAGCTCGAGCGCCGCGCTGGCGGTCATCGAAGCGCTGGCGGTGTCGCTGATGACTTCCAATAAAGCCAATGTCGCCAAGGCGGCGCGCCATACCGCGGCGATCGCCGCCTACCTGGTTGGCGAACACCAGATCCGCAGCAGCACCCAAAAAAGAGGCACCAAAAAATCCTGAGTCACCCACCGAGAGAGGGAGCATTGCATATGAAGCAGATGTCGAAGACCGTCCTGGCGTCGGCCGTGGCCGCGGCGCTGGGCCTGATGGGCCAGTCCGCCTGGGCGCAGGAGGCACCGAAAATGCAACGCGTCGAGATCACCGGCTCGTCGATCAAGCGCATCGACAGCGAGACCGCGCTGCCGGTGCAGTTGATCACGCGCGAGGACATCGACAAGATGGGCGCCACCACCGCCGCCGAACTGGTCAAGAACATCAGCGCCAACACCGCGCCGCTGACCGACGGCCCGAGCATCTCCGACAGCACCTCCGGCCAGCGCGGTTTCAACGGCGCCAACATGCGCGGCATCGGCGTGTCGTCGACCCTGATCCTGCTGAACGGCCGCCGCCTGGCCAACTTCGCGTCGCCGGGCGACAACGCCGGCGTCGACCTGAACAACATCCCGGCCGGCGCGATCCAGCGCGTCGAGGTGCTCAAGGACGGCGCCTCCGCGATCTACGGCACCGACGCCATCGGCGGCGTGATCAACTTCATCACGCGCAAGGATTACACCGGTGTCGACGTGGCCGCCTCCGCCGCCGGCACCGAGCAGGGCGGCGCCGGCAAGCGCACCGCCAGCATCAGCGCCGGCACCGGCAGCCTGACGGACGACCGCTTCAACGTGTTCGGCGTGCTCGACGTGCAGCAGCTGGACCGCATGCGCTCCAGCCAGCGCAGCTTCATCCGCGACCGTCCGCTGGCCACCACGCTGCCGGCGCAGATGTCGAGCAACACCTTCCCGGCGAATATCGACATCTCGGCAGCGCAGCGCAATGCCCTGATCGGCGCCGGCCTGCTGCCCGCCGGCAGCCGGGTCAGCCGGGTCAACCCGAGCGCACCCGGCTGCAACCCGCCGGCCACCGTGTATGCCGAAAAAGGCCCGGGCGGCGCGGCCGGCTGCAGCTACGACTACATGGAAGACACCGAGATCTATCCGGAGTCGCGCAAGATCGGCTTCATCGGCCGCGCCACCTTCCAGCTGGATCCGGACAACCAGCTGTTCGCGGAACTGGTGCAGACCCAGGCCCGGACCAAGTATGTGCTGTCGCCGAATCCGGTCCGCATCCGCAACCTGCCGGTCAGCATCCTGCCGGCCGCCTACCGCAACGCGCTGACCGGTGCCGGTTTGCCCGCCACCTTCGGCGGCATCCGCTACCGCATGGCCGAAGCGGGCAACCGCAGCAACGAAGTGACCAGCACCGGCCAGCGCCTGGTGCTGGGCGCCAGCGGCACCCTGCAGGGCTGGGACTACGACGTCGCCGTGTCGCGCGCCGAGAACCGCGCCAACGACAAGTACGTGAACGGCTACGTCCTGTACGACCAGTTCGACGCGGCGGTGCGCAACGGCACCGTCAATCCGTTCGCGCCGTCGTCGCAGGCCGGCCAGGACTTGATCAACGGCATCCGCATCAACGACGAGGCGCGCAAGGCCAAGGGCGTGTCGACTTCGCTCGACGGCAAGATGTCGCGCGCCTTGACGACGCTGGCCGGCGGCGACCTGGCGCTGGCGCTCGGCGGCGAGCTGCGCCACGAGCGCCAGCGGTTCAATCCGTCGGACCTGCTCCGTTCGAACAACATCGCCGGCGACCGCGACAGCACGCTGGCGCCGGGCCAGCTGGCCGACGTCGAGACGCTCGACGATGCGCGCAAGGTGGCCTCGGTGTTCACCGAGGTGATCGCGCCGCTGACCAAGGAACTCGAGATGCAGTTCGCGCTGCGCTACGACCATTACAGCGAAGTCGGCAACACGACCAATCCGAAGATCGGCGTGCGCTGGCAGCCGACCAAGTCGCTGCTGCTGCGCGGCTCGGCCGGTACCGGCTTCCGCGCACCCTCGCTGTCCGACCTGAAGCGCCCGACCATCTTCGGCACCACCGCCGGCATCCTGACCGACCCGCAGTGCGTGCGCCAGGAAGGCAGCATCGATACCTGTACCGACCAGTGGAACGTCGAGCGCCGCTCGAACCCGAATTTGAAACCGGAGAAATCGCGCCAGTTCACGCTCGGCGCCGTGGTCGAACTGGACAAGCGCACCAATTTCTCGATCGACTACTGGAACATCGAGAAGAAGGACGTGATCAGCACGCTGGGCGAGCAGGTCATCATCGAGAACCCCGACGCCTATAACGGCAAGTACATCCAGCGCGACGAAGACGGCTTCATTTCCAACATCCTGCTGATGAAGGAAAACCAGGGTCGCCTGAAGACCTCGGGCATCGACCTCGGCGCCGACTGGCACGGCGAGCGCGGTGCCTGGGGACGCCTGGGCCTCAGCCTGTCGGGCACCTACATCCTGCGCTACGATCGCCAGTTCGGTCCGGACGAACCCTATCGCACCAACCTCGGCGTGTTCCTGAACGACCAGGTGATCCAGCGCTGGCGCCACCGCGTCAGCCTGGACTGGGATGCGGGGCCGTACAGCCTGACCCTGGCGAACCAGTACTCGTCCGGCTACACCGACCAGAACACGACCTACGACCCGTACACCGACGCGCTGCTGCCGCCGAACCACGTGAAGTCGTACTCGCTGTGGGACCTGACCGGCAGCTGGGCGATCAATAAACAGTTGAAGCTGCGCGCCGGCGTGCTGAACCTGCTGAACACCGACCCGCCGTTCTCGAACCAGGCATATTTCTTCCTGGCCGGGTACGACCCGAGCTACACCGATCCGCGCGGCCGCAGCGCCTTCGTCAGCGTGAACTACGCGTTCAAGTGATGGGCCGCCCATGTTGAAGACACTGTGTTGTGCGGTGGCGCTGGCGTTGGCCGGCGCCGTAGCGAGCGGCGCGGCGGCTGCCGAGGCGCCCAAGGGATCGCTGGTCATCATCGGCGGCGGCCTGCAGGCCGACAACGCCGCGGTGTGGCAAAGGATCGTCGCGCTGGCGGGCGGCAAGGGCGCGCGCATCGCGGTGCTGGCGACGGCGGCCGGCAATCCCGAGCGCGAAGGGCAGCTCACCGCGACCAACCTGAACCGCCACGGGGCGCAAGCCTTCGTGGTGCCGGTCGCGCCGCGCCTGGCCGGCCGCGACGTGCGCAAGGATGCCGACGATCCGGCGCTGGCACGCGCGCTGGCGGAAGCCGGCGGCGTGTTCTTCACCGGCGGCGACCAGGCCCGCATCACCGCAACGCTGCGCCACCCCGACGGCAGCAACACCGCCGTGCTGGACGCGCTGTGGACGCTGTACCGGCGCGGCGGCGTCATTGCCGGCACCAGCGCCGGCGCCGCCGTCATGAGCAGCACCATGTTCTACGATCCGCCGGCGGAGGTGCTGCCGGTGCTGAAGAACGGCGTGGTCGACGGCAAGGACCTAGCGCCGGGCCTGGGCTTCATCGGCGACGACGTCTTCGTCGACCAGCATTTGCTGGTGCGCGGCCGCTTCGCGCGCATGCTGCCCGCGATGCTGGCCAAGCATTACGTGCTGGGACTGGGGATCGACGAGAACACCGCCGCCGTGATCGGGCCGGGGCGCGACGTCACCATGATCGGCTACCGCGGCGCCATCGTGCTCGAGCTGGCGCAGGCCACCAGCGACAAGACGCAGCCGGGCTTCAACCTGGCCAACGCGCGCATCAGCTACCTGGACAGCGGCGACCGTTTCAATCTGGCCACCCGCACGTTTTATCCGGGGCCGGGCAAGGAGCGCATCAACGAAGCGGTGCCCGAGCACCGCCC
>JAKOOD010000394.1 GCA_022701635.1 Burkholderiaceae bacterium
CCCACGCGCGACGACCGCCCACCGCGGCATTGTCATTTAGCACTTGAAAATTGCCATACGTTTACTAACGTGAATTTATTACTCTCAATAACTACAGCAGCGCTACACCGGTCCGATGGCTGGGCTACCATGCGATCCATGGCGCATAGCGATGCGTATTCGTGGAGTTTCATGCGGTGCAGTTGTCACGCCCTCATTCCCTGCCGTCGATCCGGTCCAAGCTGGTTACCCTGGTCCTGGCCTGCGCGCTGCCGATCCTGATCGGCTACCTGGTGTTCGCCCACGACGCCGACGAGCGCGAGGCGCGCCACGTGGCCGAGGATGCCGCCATGATCGCGCGCGCGCTGGCGGGTGCGGTCGAGCGCGACCTGGACAACGGCGAGACCGCCGCGCGCGCGCTGGCCAACGACCCGGCGCTGGCGGCCGGCCGCCTGGCCGCATTCCACGCCAATGCGCGCCGCCTGCTGCGCCCGGCATTCCCGGTCGGCGCCTTCGTGCTGAGCGCGCCCGACGGCCGCCCGCTGCTGGATTCTCGCCACGCCTTCGGCAGCCCCCTGCCGCCGCCAGCCGATGGCGATACCGATGCGGACCTCGCCCGGGCCGACCTCCGTACGGTGTTCGCCGGCGGCGACGCCGTCGTCTCGGGCCTGCACCGCGCCGGCAGCGCCCGTCCCGGGGGCATCGCGATCACGGTGCCGGTGTGGGTCGGCGCCAGGATCGCCTACGCGCTCACCGTCGAGCTGCGCCCGCGCCGCCTGGCCGAGCTGCTGGCCGCCCAGCAGTTACCGCCGCACTGGAACGCCCACGTCTACGACCACAACGGACGGCTGGTCGCGCGCAGCGGCGAGCTGGTGCGCGCGATCGGCGCGCCGATGCACGCCGAGCTGGCGGCCGCCCTGCCCGGCCATGCCAGCGGCGTCGCCGTCCTGGCGGCGCGCGGCAGCGACGCCGCCAACCTGGCCTTTGCGCGCACGCCCGTGCAAGGCTGGACCGTGGCGATCGGCTTCCCGCGCCACGCCGCGCGCGATCTCCTCGGCACCCAGCCGGCCGTCACGCTGGCCGGCATCCTGGGGCTGCTGGCGCTCAGCCTCGGACTGGCCTGGCGCATCGGCAACTCGATCGCGCGCTCGGTGCGCGCCCTGACCGAGCCGGCCGCCGCCCTCGGCCGCGGCGAGCCGCTGCGCATCCCGCTGCTGACGATCCGCGAAGCGGCGAGCGTCGCCGGCGCGCTGCGCCAGGTCGAGGACGAATTGCTGCACTACCGCCTCGGCCTGGAATCGCTGGTGGCCAAGCGCACCAACGAACTGCAGCGTTCCAGCGCGCTGCTGGCCACGGTGTACGCCGGCGCCCCGGTCGGCCTGGCCTACCTCGACCACAAGCTGCGCATCGTGATGGTCAACGACTACCTGGCGGCGGTGAACGGCCTGCCGGCGGCGGCCCACATCGGCCGTACCCTGCCCGAGCTGCTGGGCGCGCGCGGCGCCGCCATCGAACGGCCCTACCGCCAGGTGCTGGCCAGCGGCAGTCCGCTGATCGACGTCGAGGACAGCGGCGACTCGCCGGCCGCGCCGGGCGTGATGCGCCACTGGCTGTGCAGCTACTACCCGGTGTTCGGCCCCGGCCCGGCGTCGGCGCGCGAACTGGTCGGCATCAACGCGGTCGTGCTCGACATCAGCGAACGCATGCAGCAAGACCAGCGCCACCGCGACAACGAGGTGCTGTACCGCGCCCTGTTCGAGGATTCCGGCGACGCCCACGTCCTGCTCGCCCTCGGCGCCGGCTTCGTCAGCGCCAACCAGGCCGCGGTGCGCATGTTCGGCTGCGCCGACACCGCCGACTTCCTGGCGATGTCGCCGGCCATTGCTTCGCCCGAATTCCAGCCCGACGGCAGCCGTTCCGACGCGCAGGCCGAGCGCCACATCCGTGGGGCGCTCGAGGACGGCATGCGCCAGTTCGAGTGGCTGCACCGGCGCCGCGACGGCAGCCTGTTCCATGCCGACGTGCTGTTTAACCGGGTCGACATCGGCGGCAAGGGCATCGTGCAGGGCACCATCCGCGACATCAGCGCGCGCGTCGCCACCGAAGCCGCGCTGCGCGCCGCCGGCAGCCGCCTGGAGGAAAGCGAACGCATGATCCGCATGGTCACCGACCACCTGCCGGCGCTGGTCGGCTACTGGGACGTCGGGCTGCGCGTCCGCTTCGCCAACCGCCCCTACCTCGAATGGCTGGGCAAGAGCAGCGCCGAGGTGATCGGCCACTCGGTCGAGGAACTGATGGATCCGGAGCAGATCGCCCAGGTGCGGCCCCGGATCGACGGCGTGCTGCGCGGCGAACCGCAGTTCTTCGAACGCAACCTGCAGCGCAGCGGCAGCGACAAGGTGATCCATGCCTGGGGCAGCTACATCCCCGACTTCGACGACGCCGGCCGGGTGCGCGGCTTCTACATGCTGCATGCCGACGTCACCGAGCTGAAGCGCACGCAGTCGCGCCTGGAGGAAGCGCTGCAGGCGGCGCAGGCGGCCAGCAGCGCCAAGGGTGCCTTCCTGGCCAACATGAGCCACGAGATCCGCACGCCGATGAACGCGATCATGGGACTGGCGCGCCTGCTCGCGGAAGCCGGGCTCGGACAGCGCGAGCGCGGCTACCTGGCGCGCATGCAGATGGCGTCCAAGACCCTGCTGTCGATGCTGGGCGACGTGCTGGATTATTCCAAGGTCGACGCCGACCAGCTGATGCTCGAGCAGACGGTATTCCGCATCGACGACGTCCTGTCCAGCGTCGGCGTGCTGACCGCGACCACGGCCTGGAAGCGCGGCATCGAACCGGTGTTCGCGGTCGACCCCGGCGTGCCGGCCAGCCTGGTGGGCGACCCGATGCGGCTGGAACAGGTGCTGCTGAACCTGATGAGCAACGCGGTCAAGTTCACCGAGCGCGGCGAAGTGGTGCTGTCGATCGCGCCGGCCACCCGTGCGGCGCGGGGCGACGGCGGCGCGGTGGCGCTGGCGTTCTCGGTGCGCGACACCGGCATCGGCATCGCCCTCGAGCAGCAGCAGCGCATGTTCGAAGCCTTTTCGCAGGCCGACAGCTCGACCAGCCGCAAGTACGGCGGTACCGGCCTCGGCCTGGCGATCAGCCGCCGCCTGGTGGCGCTGATGGGCGGCGACCTGGATGTGCGGAGCACGCCCGGCGAGGGTGCCGAGTTCCGCTTCACGGCGCGGTTTGGCGTGGCACCGGCAGTGCCGGCGCCGATGTTGCCGGTGGCTGCGCGCGCGCGCGTGCTGGTGGTCGACGACAACGCCAGCAGCCGCGACGCGCTGGCGCGCCTGCTGGCCGGCTGCGGCTGGCAGGTCGATGGCGCCGCCACCGGCGCCGCGGCGCTGGCACTGCTGCGCGGGGACGGTTCGGCGGAGGGCGCCCCCTATCGTCTGGCGTTCATCGACAGCGCCCTGCCCGACCTCGACGGCGCCGCCGTGATCGGCGCCGCGCGCGCCGACGCCGCGATCGCCATGCCACCCTGCGCGCTGCTGGCCGCCGATCCCGAACACGAGCGCCTGGACGCACTGGCGGCGGACCTGCGCATCGATGCGGTGCTGGCCAAGCCGTTCACGCCGCGGGCGCTGCGCGACACCCTGGGCATGCTGCTGGACGGGGCCACGGCGCCGGCCGCGGACCCGGACCCCGGCCATGCCGCGCCGCTGCGCGCGCGCCTGGCCGGCCTGCGCGTGCTGCTGGTCGAGGACAACCCGCTGAACCAGGAAGTGGCGAACTACGTACTGGTGCACGCCGGCGCGCGCGTCGATTTCGCCGTCAACGGCCGCGCCGCGCTCGGCATGCTGGAAGCCGGCCAGGTCTACGACGCGGTCCTGATGGACCTGCAGATGCCGGTGATGGACGGGGTCGAGGCCACGGGCGCCATCCGCGCCATGGGCCTGCACGCGCTGCCGGTCATCGCGATGACCGCCAACGCCATGGAAGACGACCGCCGGCGCGCGCTCGACGCCGGCATGAACGGCTACGTGGCCAAGCCGATCGACGTCGACGAGCTGGTGGAGACGCTGGCGCGCGTCACCGGGCGCGGCGACGACAACGGACCGCCGGCGCCCGCGGCCACGCTGCCCCTGCCCGCGGCGCCGGCGCCGCCGGCCGCCATCCCCGGGATCGACCTGGAAGCCACCCTGCCGCGCTTCGGCGGCAGCTTCGCCCGCTTTGCCGCCTTGTTCAAGCGCCTCGACGCCTCGCAGGGCGGCGCGGTGGCCGCAGCGCGCGCCTGCCTGCGCGCGGGCGACCGTGGCGGCGCGGCCCGGGCCGTGCACCGCCTGCGCGGCGTGGCCGCCAACCTCGGCGCCACCGACGTCGCACGCCTGGCGCTCGAGTTCGAGGACGCGCTGCGGGTGGACGCCGATGCCGCGCTGACGCTGCGCCTGGCCCGGCTGGAAACGGCGCTGGACACCGTGTTGCAGGCGGCGCGCGAACTGGACCTGCCCGAGGATGCGCCGGCGCGGCCGGCGCGGCCGGCGCCGCCATGCCAGCTGCATGCCGCGTTGGCGCAACTCCTCGATCTGCTGCAGAATAACAACATGAAAGCGCTCGCCCGGTTCGATGCCCTGCGCCCCGTTATCGGCCGCGCCGCCCCCGCCCAGTGCCAGCCGCTGGCGGATGCCGTCGCGACGCTGCGCTTCGACACCGCCGCCGGACTGGTCCGCGAAATTCTGCACACCCTGGAGGATGCATGAGCTGGACCGACATGGCCGTGGACGGCCGTATCCTGGTGGTCGACGATGCGATGGAGAATATCCAGATCCTGCACGCCGCCCTCCAGGACGAGCACGAGGTCCTGTTCGCCCTCGACGGGTCGCGTGCGCTGGAGCTGGCGCACACCCAGCATCCCGACCTGATCCTGCTCGACGCCCTGATGCCGGACGCCGACGGCTACGTGCTGTGCCGCGAACTGCTGGCCGCGCCGGAGACCGCCGACATCCCGATCGTCTTCGTCACCGCCCTGAGCTCGCCGGAAGACGAGACGCGCGCGCTGGAAGCCGGCGCCGCCGACTTCATCAGCAAGCCGGTGAATGCCGCGGTCGTGCGCGCGCGCGTGCGCACCCAATTGACGGTGAAGCGCCAACGCGATGCGCTGCGCGCCCTGATCCTGGTCGATGCGCTGACCGGCGTCGCCAACCGCCGCGCCTTCGACGAACGTCTCGACGCCGAGTGGCGGCGCTGCAGCCGCAGCGGCCTGCCGGTGGCGCTGATGCTGGTCGACATCGACCATTTCAAGCTGTACAACGACCACTACGGCCACCCGGGCGGCGACGCCACCCTGGTGCAGGTGGCCGGCGCCATGCGCCGCACCGCCGGGCGCGGCCAGGACCTGGTGGCGCGCTACGGCGGCGAGGAATTCGCGATCCTGCTGCCGCAGCTCGACGCCCAGGGCGCCGGCGGCGTGGCGCGCAGGCTGATGGCCGAACTCGACCACATGGCGATCCCGCACGCGGCCTCGCCCACGGCGCCGCACCTGACCGCCAGCATGGGCATCGCCTGCATGGTGCCGGGCGAGCACAGCTTCCCTGCCGACCTGATCCAGGTCGCCGACGCCCTGCTGTACCAGGCCAAGGCGGGCGGCCGCAACCGCTACCGGGCGACGGCCGGCTGCAGCGCCGGGCCGGATCCGCTCTAGTTGCCGGCCGCGGGCGGCCGGCGCCTGAACATCCCCATGCCCTCGACTGTGCAGACAGTCTCGCCATGCTGGTTGATCGCCACCCACTTCGACCACACCACGCCGCGGTCGGGCTTGCTCGTGGACGCCTTGGTGTTCACGGTCTGGTAATGCACGTTGAGGGTGTCGCCGGCGCGCACCGGCGCCAGCCAGCGCACGCCGTCGAGGCCGGGCGAACCCATGCTCGACGACT
>JAKOOD010000402.1 GCA_022701635.1 Burkholderiaceae bacterium
AGCGCTCCAGCGTCGAATCGACCTGCACGAACATGTCGAACACGGTGTGCAGCATGTCGGGCGCGATGCCGATGCCGGTGTCGGCCACGACCAGCACCAGGGTGCGTTCCTCCACCGTCGCCTTCAGACTGACGCGGCCGCCGCGGTTGGTGTACTTGGCAGCGTTGTTCAACAGGTTCGACAGGATCTGCGCCAGGCGGGTGGCGTCCCCGTGCAGGAATACCGGGCGGTCCGGCAGGTCGATCACCAGTTCGTGGCCGTGCAGCTCGATGTAGGGCCGTACCACTTCGAGGGCGTCGTTGACGACCGCCTTCAGCTCCACGCGGCCGGTCTTGATCGTGAACTTGCCGGTATTGATGCGCGATACGTCGAGCAAATCGTCGACCAGGCGCACCATCTGGCGCAGCTGGCGTTCCATGATGTCGGTGGCGCGCTGGGTGGCCTGGGCGTCGCCGCTGCGCAGGCGCAGGATGTCGAGGCCGGTACGGATCGGCGCCAGCGGGTTGCGCAGCTCGTGCGCCAGCGTGGCCAGGAATTCGTCCTTGCGGCGCTCGGCCACCAGCAAGGCCCCTTCGGCACGCTGGCGCACCTGCATCTCGTGCTCCAACGTGGCGTTGGATTCCTGCAACGCGTGCGAACGGCGTCCGATCTCGGCCAGCATGTCGTTGAAGGCTTCGATCAGCACCCCGATCTCGCCGCGCTCGTTGCCCGGCACGCGCAGGGTGAAGTCGCGCCGCCGCATCACCTGGCGCGCCACGTTGGTGACCGCCTCGAGCGGACGGGTGATCGCGGCCTGCAGGCGCGACGCCACCAGCCCGGCAATGACGAGTGCGCCTAGCATCACCGCGCCCAGGATCGCCCCATAGCTGAGCAGGCGCTCGACCAGGCCGTAGCGCGAACGCACGTACACGCTGCCGAGCAGCTCGCCATTCTCGACGATATTGCGGAATACCAGTACTTCGCCGCCTTCGATGCGGTAGCCGGCGCTTTCGGCGCGGGCCGGGAAATGCTGGCCCGGGACCGCTTCGTAGCTGGCAAAGCGCCCGCCGGCATTGTTATAGATGGCGGCGGCCAGGATCTGAGGACGGACTTTCAGCACGGCCAGGTTCTGGCGTGCGGTGTCGCTGTCGTTGAAGGCCAGCGCCGGCGCGGTCACGCGCGCCATGATGTCGGCCTGGGTGGCCAGGTCGTCGGTCCAGTAGCGCTGGAAGGCGCGCAGGTCGACCACCAGCATCGCCAGCGCCGCGGCCAGCAGGGCCACGAAGGTGGTCGACACTGCCATTAAAATCAGTTTGCTGCGGACGGTACCGCTGTCGCGCGCATTGCCCTGCATGATCGCGTCGTCGCCCACGCCTGCCTCGTTCACGCTGTCTGCCTTGTCCGCTTCCTCGGGCGCCCTCATCACTGTACTCCTTTCTGCACCCGGTTCGCGACCGTCAACAGACGCGAACTGAGCTTGATACCATTGCGCTCCGCAGCATCGAGCGAGACGTCGAAACGTACCCGCTCATCAATGATACGGAAATTGATCACACTACCTTGCCGCAACCCATCCTCACACTCGGTGACGACCAGCATCGCGGCGCTGGCCTGGCGTACCATGCGGCCGACACGGAGCGGGTCGGCACCGCCGACGAACAGCAGGTGCAGCGGGACTTGCACATCGGTGTCGCGCAGCACGCGCACCACCACCGGACGGTTATTGACGGTGCGTCCGGCCACTGCCCGCGCCAGCTCGCCCGCCAGATCGTCGGCACCGACCACGCCGATGACGACTGGACTGCTGCCATCGAAGAAAGCGCCTGGCGGAAACTCGGCATAGCCCAGAAACTTATACAGGAAAGCGGCCTTGACGCGGCGCTCGAGCGCGCTGGCATTGCCCGTGGTGTTGCTATTGATCGTCGCACCGTTGCCGACAGCTGCGTGTTGCGCATGCACAGGCAGCGCGGCCATGGCGACGGCGCCCACGACGGCGTACAGCGCAGCGCACCATACCCGTGCCCGGGCGCCGGCTCGCCGCCGCAGCACAGATGCACTGGCAGGGAACGCGCGGAGGCGCGTAACATTTTTATACATTTTGCTATCGTAGAACATTTTCTTCAGTGCACCAAGGGCGCTCTACGATACCGGGCCACCGCAGTGCCATTGAAGAAACCAATAACGGTCATTGGAAATCTAAATTGGATTTGTTTTTTGCGATGCAGCATTATGAACCTGTCTCCTCTATTCTCCTCCAAGGATAGATTCAGCCCGCTCCCGTAGCGGGCTTTTTTTTGCCCTGCGGTTTTGTGCGCCCTCTCACGGCGTGTGCTCTGCAACATCCATGCTGTGCCGCAAAATCTAAGACATACTTCGTTGCAAATTTGCAACCTCAAGCGAATGTCGACTGCATGCCACACAGTCCATACGTGCCGCCGTCGTCATCGCTTTTAGTGTACGATGCATCCTCTTTTTGTAACGATAACAATATTTATAACGCGCCATGTCAGCTTCCGGTAAGTCCGCCATTTCCTCGAGTTCGTTCGACTGGTCCGCGTCCCGGCTGGGCACGCCGGATAACTGGCCGCCGGCGTTGCGCCTCGCCGCCGACCTGTTGTTCAATACGCCGTTGCCGATGCTGCTGGTCTGGGGCCGCGATATGACCGTAATGTTCAACCAGGCCTATGCCGACCTGGCCGGACCTGCCTACGGCAAACTGCCGGGCGGCAGCGTTCCGCCGGTGATGCCGCCGCCGCTGGCCGCCGCATCTGCCGAGCTCGGACATGCCTGGCAGGGCGACGCGGCGCTGGCAGCGGAGCGTAACCTCGGTTTCGGCAGTGCCGATGCCGCTGGCGTCTACGATTTGCATTTCACGCCGGTGCGCGGCGCCAGCGGCGCGGTCGATGGCGTGCTGTGCGCCGTGGCGGCAACCGAACCCGCACTCTCGATGCCGCAGGACAGCGCCGCCGCCGGTCCGCTGAACATCCTGGTGGTGGAAGACAACCTCGATTCGCAATACCTGGTGTGCGAGATGCTGCGCGCCTTCGGCCACGAAGCGGACGGCGTCGGCCATCCGAACGATGCGCTCGACCGCCTTGCCGCCAACCGCTACGACGTGCTGTTCACCGATGTCAGCCTGCCCGGCATGTCCGGCGTCGACCTGGCCCGGCGCGCAGTCGCCGATGCGCCGAGCATCCGCGTGATCTTCGCTTCGGGCTACGGCGACACGCTGCTGCGCCACATCGAATTCCCGTATCTTTCGCTGCAGAAACCATACGAACTTGATCAGCTGCAGCAGGCACTGGACCAAGTCGCCAGCGCACTGCCCGGCCGCGCTTGAATCCATGTGGCAACGGTGTGCAGCCCAGCGCCCGGGCTGGGCTAGAATCGGCCTACGGCTTGCCAAGTGCACAGGCCGGGACTGCCTGCGCACCCCGCGCGGCGGACCGTCCTGTGCGCAGGGCCACGAACAATGATCCAGACTGAGCTTACCGGTATTACCCCCCTTCCCTCCGAGCCCGTTGGCCGCATTTGCCCGCCCGGCGTACCGGCTCGCACCTTTCACTTGCCGAAGGGGGCGCCGTGAGCAAGGAGCACGAGGACCTCGACGGCGCGGCGCAGGAATTGCTGGCCACGCGCGCGGCGCTGCGCCGTGCCACCGAGCGCATGGAAAACATGCTCGAAAGCTTGAGCGACGGCTTCTGCGCGGTCGACCACGCGTGGCGCATCACTTATATCAACGGACGCGCGCTGGAGATGCTGGCGCCGCTGCAGAAAACCCGCACCAGCCTGGTCGGCAGCTCGCTCTGGGATGCCTTCCCCGAATTGCGTGGCAGCCAGCTCGAAGGCGTCTACCGCCAGGCCATGACCACGCGCGAGAGCGCCATCCAGGAATTCTTCTATCCGGCGCTGAAGCGCTGGTTCGAAGTGCGCGCCCATCCGACGCCGGATGGCCTGACCCTGTACTTCCAGGACATCAACCGGCGCAAGGCCGACCAGCAAGCCCTGCAACTGGGCAATAACCGCCTGCAGGTGGCGCTGGCCGCCGGCGGACTGGGCGACTGGCGCTGGGACGCCGCCACCGACCGCGTGCTGCTCGGCGAACGCGCCGCCGCCATCCTCGGCCTGGTGGCGGACACGCCGCTGCTGTGGAGCGAACTGCGGGCCAGCCTCGAGCCCGAGGAACGCGAAGGCGTGCGCCGTGCCGTCTCGCATGCCTTCGCCAGCGGCGGCGACCTCGAACTCGAATGCCGCCTGCTCGACGCCGCCGGCCAGGCACGCTGGGTGGCGCTGGTCGGACGCGCCCACTATGCCAACCCGGCCCAGCGCCAGGGTCTGCTCGGCATGACCGGCGTGGTGCAGGACATCAGCGCCCGCCGCGGCGCCGAAGACACGCTGCGCCAGAGCGAGGAAGTACTGCGCGCACTGGCCAACACGATTCCGCAGCTGGCCTGGATGGCGCAGGCCGACGGCGCCATGGTCTGGTTCAACGAGCGCTGGTTCGACTACACCGGCACCACACCCGACCAGGTGGTCGGCTGGGGCTGGCAAGACACCTGCGAGCCGAGCGTGCTGCCGGCCGTAATGGAGCGCTGGACCGCCTCGCTGAAGTCCGGCGAGCCGTTCGAGATGGAATTTCCGATCCGCGGCGTCGACGGCAAGTACCGCTGGTTCCTGACCCGCGGCAATGCGGTGCGCGACCGCGACGGCCACGTGGCGCGCTGGTTCGGCACCAACACCGACGTCGACCAGGTCAAGCGCGCCGAGCAGGCGCTGCGCGACGAATCGCACGTGCTCGAGCTGCTCAACAGCACCGGCACCACGCTGGCCTCGACGCGCGACCTGCGTTCGCTGCTGCAGGCGGTCACCGATGCCGCCACCCACATCGCCGGCGCGCGCCACGGCGCCTTCCTGTACCACCCCCAGGAACGTGGCGGCAGCGGCAACCTGTTCTCGCTGTTCTCGGTGTCCAGCGCCAGCCCGGCCGATTTCGAAGCCTTCGGCGAACCCGGCACCAGCGGCCTGTTCACGCCCGGCATCGCCGGCCAGGGCGCAGTCCGCTCCGACGACATCCTGTTCGACGCCCGCTTCCAGTCGCTGCCGAACGCCCATCCGCCGCTGCGCAGCTATCTGGCCATGCCGGTGGTCGCCCATTCCGGCGAAGCGCTCGGCACCATGTTCTTCGGCCATCCCGAGCCGGGCGTGTTCAGCGAGCGCACCGAGCGCATCGTGCGCGGCATCGCGGCCCAGGCCGCCGTGGCGATCGACAATGCGCGCCTGTACGAAGCGGCCCAGCGCGCCGCCGACGAGCGCAAGGTGCTGCTGGAAAACGAACGGCTGGCACGCGCCGAGGCAGAACGCGTCAGCAACATGAAGGACGAATTCCTGGCCACCCTGTCGCACGAGCTACGCACGCCGCTGTCGGCGATCCTGGGCTGGGCCCAGGTGCTGCGCCGCGGCAGCCGCGACCAGAACGACCTGCAGCGCGGCCTGCAGACCATCGAGCGCAATGCGCGTTCCCAGGCCCAGCTGATCGAAGACTTGCTCGACATGAGCCGCATTACCTCAGGCAAGGTGCTGCTCGACATGCAGACGGTGGCGCCGGCCGGCTTCATCGACGCCGCCGTGGAAACCGTGCGTCCGGCCGCCGATGCCAAGAACATCCGCATCGAGAAGCACTTCGCGATGGAACCCGGCATGGTGGCCGGTGACCCGGCGCGCCTGCAGCAGGTGGTATGGAACCTGCTGTCCAACGCGATCAAGTTCACGCCGCGCGACGGCCAGGTCGACATCGACCTCAGCCGTACTGATACCAGCGTCCTGATCACCGTGCGCGACAACGGTACCGGCATCAAGCCCGAATTCATTACCCACGTGTTCGAGCGCTTCCGCCAGGCGGATGCCTCGATGACGCGCCGCCATGGCGGCCTCGGCCTCGGCCTGGCCATCGTCAAGCAACTGATCGAGCAACATGGCGGCACCGTCCGTGCGGAAAGCGGCGGCGAAGGCCAGGGCGCCAGCTTCACCATCGAACTGCCGCTGGCCAAGCAGCAGGCCCCCGCCCCGCGCTCGGCGCGTGCCGCCATGATCCTGCCGACGCCGAGCACGCCGGAAATGACGGTGCTCGACCTGAGCGGCGTCGACGCGCTGGTGGTCGACGACGACCGCGATGCGCGCGAACTGATCAAGCGGATCCTGAACGATTGCGGCGCCACCGTGCGCATTGCCGCCAGCGCGCGCGACGCCATCGCCCTGTTCACCGAAGCGCCGCCGCAATTGCTGATCAGCGACCTCGGCATGCCCGAAGTCGACGGTTTCGAATTGCTGGACTGGGTGCGGCAATTGCCGCGCGCCCAGGGCGGCCAGGTGCCGGCGATCGCCCTGACGGCCTTTGCGCGTTCGGAAGACCGGTTGCGCGCGCTGGAATCGGGGTTTTCGGCGCATATTTCGAAACCGGTGGAACCGAGCGAGTTGATCGCGACGGTGGCGTCGGTGGTGGGTCCGGCAGCGCCGATGGTCAACCGTCTGGCCGCGCCTGCGATGGGACGGAACAGCATGCGCTGAAGTTAGCCTGCTGCTCCTACCCTTGAACGAGATGCTGTCCTACAAGAAATTCTTGGTGTTTTGCTAGACTACTTATGTTGCGCAGAGTTGGCATCGATGTAAGATATTGAACGATGCCGACCTTGATTTCACGAGAGTACGCATGCCGAGCCGACAAGACATTTTAAATGCCAAAATCCTGGTGGTGGACGATTCGCCGGACAATATCGAATTGATGGAAGAGATATTGCGGGAGGAAGGCTACGCCGACGTAAGTTCCACGATGCTGCCGGAGCAGGTTTGCCCGTTGCATCGGGAGCATAATTACGACCTGATCCTGCTGGACCTGCAGATGCCGGGCCTGAACGGATTTCAGGTCATGAAGGGCCTGAAGGAAATCGAGCAGGGTGGTTACCTGCCCGTGCTGGCCCTCACCGCCCAACCCAGTTTCAAGATCGCCGCACTCGAAGCCGGTGCGCGCGATTTCATCAGCAAGCCGTTCGACTTGCTGGAAGTGCACAAGCGCATTCACAACATGCTCGAAGTGCGCCTGCTCTATAAAGAGCTCGCCCAATACAGCCGCGCCCAGCAGGAACTGGCACTGCACGACGCCCTCACCGGCCTGCCGAACCGCCGCCTTCTGGAAGACCGCATCGAGACCGCGCTGCAGCACGCCAACCGCAACCACCACAAGGCTGCGGTGATGTACCTGGACCTGGATGGATTCAAGGCGATCAACGATACCTATGGTCACGCCTATGGCGATGAGATCCTGAAACTGGTCTCGCAGCGCCTGCTGGCCAATTCGCGCAAGGAAGACACGGTATCGCGTCTGGGTGGCGATGAATTCATGGTGGTGCTGGGCGACGTGCACAGCCTGGCCGATGCGCAAGGCCCTGCGGCCAAGCTGGTCGAGGCGCTGTCCGAACCCTACTTCATCAACGACCTGACGCTGCAGCTGTCGACCAGTATCGGCATCAGCATGTACCCGGACGATGCCGAAACGGTATCCGAGCTGATCAGCATTGCGGATTACGCCCTGTACGAAGCCAAGCGCGCCGGCAAGAACCGCTTCTGCGCCAACGGCAGCGCTGCGCGCCAGGCGGCGCAGGCGGTCAAGCCTCCCCTGCCGACGCCGTCGACGGTGTCCCCGACGGAACTGGCCCAGCATCGCTGACCACCAGGCCCTTCGGCCCGAGCATGAAAAATGCCCACGATGCGTGGGCATTTTTTATGGGCCCAATGTAAGGAAATGTTTTGCCAGGTGGCGCCGGATACGGACTGCATTAAGATCAGCTTGCTTGATAGCGGAAAGCAAGACGGGCGCAGCCACTGCTGGCTGCGCCCGTCGGGATGCAACGTGTGGAATCAGGCTTCGCCGGCCTTGCGCTCGCCGCCGGGACCCAGCGCACGGGTGCCGAGGGTTTCTTCATTGCGCGCTTCGATTGCCGTGGCATGCTGGTGATCGGTGCTGGCGTCGACTTTCTCGGGCGCCACTTCGATGCGGGTGATGCCGGAGTCCACGGACAAGGGATCGCTTGCCGGGAAAGTCATTTCGACTGCATCGTCGAGCAGGGTTTCCTTGGCAATCGATTCGGCCGGTTCGGTTTCGGCGCCGGCCATGGTACGGATGGCGCGGGCCCACTTGACGACCTTGAGTTCAGCCAGGTCGCCGATGCTGGTGATGCCGAAGGCATCGCGCAGGGCTTGCGCTTGTTGCGGGGTGACGCCGCGCAGTGCCGTGACCGGCTCGCTGACGAGTTCGCGGAAGCATTTGTCGTGATGAGTGTCGTTTACGATGATTTGAATATTCATGTCTGTCCTTTCAAGTTGGCGCCTGTCTGTCCATAAACACGGTTGAATCAGACACGTTGCCAATATCGCACAAGGGCATCTTGCACGTATGTGCGGCACCGAACCATGACCCCAGGGAGGCCGCGCACGATTGAACTTTCACGTCTTGACACCGTGTTATCATGATTAACTGCAACACTTATTGTGAAATGATTTTTCGCGACTGCAAGCTCTGCTATCCTCCGGGGTTTGCGAAACCTGTCCTGTAGCCCAGTACATAAGCCGTGTCTCACTCCGACAAACCGAAGATTCTCGTCGTCAATGACGATCCCGCCAGCTTGTTGGCACTGACCAGCCTGCTCGAACAATGGGCAGACGAAAGCAATTACGAAGTGTTGTCAGC
>JAKOOD010000403.1 GCA_022701635.1 Burkholderiaceae bacterium
ACCCATGCTGAGCATGCAGCATAGCCAGCTGTGCTGTACTGCACATTCAGCATGGGTTCCCGTTTTCACGGGAACGACGGGTTGGTTGCCCTTCCCCAGCCGTTGTCGTTCGACGTCCTCAAAACACCGGCGATCCCATCGCCACCCTCATCCTGTCTGGAGACACACATGAATAACGATCCGATCGTCATCGTCGGCGCCGCCCGCACCCCGATGGGCGCCTTTCAGGGCGACTTTTCCTCGAAATCCGCCAGCGACCTGGGCGCCGTGGCGATCAAGGCCGCGGTCGAACGCGCCGGCGTCGACGCCGACAAGGTCGAACACGTCTACTTCGGCAACTGCCTGATGGCCGGCCAGGGCCAGGCCCCGGCACGCCAGGCGCTGATCAAGGCGGGCCTACCCGTCTCGACCGGCGCCGTGACGCTCTCCAAGATGTGCGGCTCGGCGATGCAGGCCGCGATCTTCGCCCACGACGCCTTGACGGCCGGCAGCGCCGACATCGTCGTGGCCGGCGGCATGGAGTCGATGACCAACGCGCCCTACCTGATCCCGAAGGCGCGCGGCGGCTACCGCATCGGCCACGCGCCGATGTTCGACCACATGATGCTGGACGGCCTCGAAGACGCCTACTCGCGCAACGAAAAGACGGGAGAAGGCCGCTCGATGGGCACCTTCGCCGAGGAATGCGTGGCGACTTACCAGTTCACGCGCGAAGACCAGGACGCGTTCGCGATCGAATCGGTCAAGCGCGCGCAGAACGCCAACAACGACGGCAGCTTCGACTGGGAAATCGCGCCGGTGAGCGTGGCGAATCGCCTGGGCGAGCAGGTCATCGACAAGGACGAAGGCCCGCTCAAGGCGCGCACCGACAAGATCCCTTCCTTGAAACCTGCGTTCAAGAAGGAAGGCACCGTGACCGCCGCCTCCTCGTCCTCGATCAACGACGGCGCCGCCGCGCTGGTGATGATGCGCGAATCGACCGCCAGGGAACGGGGCCTGACGCCGATCGCGCGCGTGATCGGCCACGCCACCCACGCGCAGGAACCGAATTTGTTCACCACCGCCCCGATCGGCGCGATGAAAAAACTGTTCGCCAAGACCGGCTGGACCAGCGGCGACGTCGACCTGTTCGAGATCAACGAAGCCTTTGCCGCGGTGCCGATGGCCGCCATGCGCGACCTCGACATCCCGCACAGCAAGGTCAACATCCACGGCGGCGCCTGCGCGCTGGGCCACCCGATCGGCGCCTCGGGCGCGCGCATCGTCGTCACCCTGCTGGGTGCGCTGAAGAAGACCGGCGGCAAGCGCGGCGTGGCCTCGCTGTGCATCGGCGGCGGTGAAGCCACCGCGCTGGCCATCGAGATGGTGTAACCGATAACGGATGCGTGACGACGCATTCGCCGGTTCTGCGCTACGCTGACGGGTTTCTTCATCCGATAAGGAACACATCATGCCTACCGTTCTCATCCTCGGCGCTTCGCGCGGCATCGGCCACGAAATGGTCCGCCAATACCGCGCCGACGGCTGGCGCGTGATCGCCACCGCGCGCCAGCAGGCCGACTGCGACGAACTCGCGCAGCTGGGCGCCCAGGCGCTGCGGCTGGACGTGACCAACGCCGAATCCATCGCCGGCCTCGGCTGGCAGCTGGACGATGAAAAGATCGACGCCGCCTGGCTGGTGGCCGGCGTCTACGGCCCCACCCACGACGGCTTCCCGACCGAGCAGGAATTCGACCAGGTCATGCACACCAACGTGCTGGCAGCGATGCGCCTGCTGCCGATCGTCGCGCCGCTAGTCGGCGCCACGCGCGGCAAGCTGGCCGTGATCTCCTCGCGCATGGGTTCGATCGGCGAGCGCCGCAGCGCCGACGGCTCGCTGTACCGCGCCAGCAAAGCCGCGCTCAACTCCATCCTGGCCGATACCGCCCTTACCTTCGGCCCGCAGGGCGTCACCTGCGTCAGCTTCCACCCGGGCTGGGTCCAGACCGACATGGGCGGCGCCGGCGCCACCCTGACCGTGGAAGAAAGCGTCAGTGCGTTGCGCGCGACCCTGGCCGGCGTCGGCCACGGC
Source organism: Burkholderiaceae bacterium (assembly GCA_022701635.1). Lineage (GTDB taxonomy): Bacteria > Pseudomonadota > Gammaproteobacteria > Burkholderiales > Burkholderiaceae_D > Telluria > Telluria phyllosphaerae. The sequence goes on from JAKOOD010000403.1 coordinate 2,072, forward strand.
CGCAACGGTTCCTTCCTCAACTACGACGGCGGTCCGATCCCCTGGTAACGCACAGGCGGGGGCGCCGCGATAACGATACAGACGAGACACCATGATACTGAGCGAAGAACACCAGATGATCCGCGATGCCCTGCGCGCCTTCTCGCAGGAGCGCCTGGCCCCCAACGCCGCGCGCTGGGACCGCGAGCACCACTTCCCGCAGGAAGAACTGAAGGAACTGGCGCAGCTGGGCGCCTTCGGCGTGGCGGTGCCCGAACAGTACGGCGGCGCCGGCCTCGATTACGTGGCGCTGGCCCTGGTGCTGGAAGAAATCGCGGCCGGCGACGGCGGCACCTCGACCGTCATCTCGGTGAACAACTGCCCGGTATGCTCGATCGGCATGACTTACGCCAGCGAAGCCCAGAAACAGCGCTGGCTGCGTCCACTGGCCCAAGGCGAACTGCTGGGCGCCTTCGCCCTGACGGAACCGCACACCGGCAGCGATGCCGCCGCCCTGCGCACGACGGCCACCCGCGACGGCGACCACTACGTCATCAACGGCACCAAGCAATTCATCACCAGCGGCAAGAACGGCGACGTGGCGATCGTCATGGCGGTCACGGACAAGGCCGCCGGCAAGAAAGGCATCAGCGCGTTCTGGGTGCCGACCGACACCCCCGGCTACATCGTGGCCGGCATCGAACACAAGATGGGCCAGCATTCCTCGGACACGGCGCAGATCGTGTTCGACAACTGCCGCGTCCCGCTCGACAACCTGATCGGCGAGGAGGGGCAAGGCTACAAGATCGCGCTGTCCGGCCTCGAGGGCGGCCGCATCGGCATCGCCTCGCAATCGGTCGGCATGGCGCGCGCCGCCTACGAGGCCGCTCTCGCCTATGCCAAGGAACGCACCAGCTTCGGCAGCCCGATCTTCGACCACCAGGCAGTGCAGTTCCGCCTGGCCGAGATGACGATGGGGATCGAAGCCGCGCGCCAGCTGATCCTGCATGCGGCATCGATGAAGGATGCGGGATTACCCTGCCTGAAGGAAGCGGCGATGGCCAAGCTGTTCGCCTCCGAGATGGCCGAACGGGTGGTCTCGAGCGCGATGCAGGTGTTCGGCGGCTACGGCTACGTGGCCGATTTCCCGATCGAGCGCATCTACCGCGACGTGCGCGTATGCCAGATCTACGAAGGCACCAGCGATATCCAGAAGATCCTGATCGCCAGGGCGTTATGATGGCGTCATGAATGCACCCAACGAACAGGTAGCGCAGATGAAGATCCGCCCAGCCGTCGAAGCCGACCTGGCGGCTTTCTTCGTCTACCTGGACGACCACCTGCGCGACAACGGCGCCAACGGCACCCCGCTGTTCCAGCCGCTGTCGCGCGACCAGCCGCGCATGCCGGCCGGGCTGCGCCTGGCCTTCATCAAGGGTCTGCACCTGGCGGTCGGCCAGCCCGGCTGGCGCCGCCTGTGGCTGGCGCTCGGGCCGACCGGCAACATCGCCGGCCACATCGACCTGCGCGCGCGGCCGGAATTCGCAGCGGCGCACCGGGCGATGCTGGGGATGGGCGTGCAGCGCCTGTACCGGCGGCGCGGCCTGGGTGCGCAGCTGGTCGGTACCGCCGTCGGCTGGGCACGCCAGGAAGCCGGCATCGACTGGATCGACCTGGAAGTGCTGGCCGATAACCGGCCCGCCGTTTCGCTGTACCTGCGCGCGCAGTGCCAGATGATCGCGCGCATCGAGGACATGGTCAGGGTCGATGGCGCCAGCCACGACCTGTGCTACATGACCTTGGCGCTGGGTTGATGGGTAGCG